>JAJXUR010000044.1 GCA_021782715.1 bacterium | reverse complement strand
GAGGCGAGCGCACCATGCTTGTTGTACTTGATGACGACGCCGGGCACCTCCATGCCTTTCTTATAGCGATCGGCGGCGGTGTGCCACGGGTTCTCTTTGAGCGCCTTGATCGAGAGCGACACTTTGCCATCTTTGATCTCGATGACCTTAACGCGTGTCTTGTCGCCGACCTGGAAGAGCGTGTGCGGGTCCTCGACGAGGCCCCAATCGAGTTCGCTGATATGCACGAGGCCTTCGAGGCCCTGCTCGAGCTTCACGAAGACGCCGAAGTCGACGATGCCCGTGACCTCGCCTTCGACCGCGTCGCCGACCTGGTACTTGTCGATGAGCGACGCTTTCTCCTCGGTCTCATTGCCCATGCGCTCTGAGAAGATGAGCTTGCCCTCCTTCGCATCGGCCGTGATGATGCGCACCGAGATGGTCTGACCGATGAGGCGCATGAGCTCGCCGAGGATCTTGTCCTTATCGCCTTCCGGCACGCGCGGGTAGTGCTCGCCTGTGAGCTGGGATGCCGGGAGGAAGCCCTGGATGCCCTGCCACGAGAGGATGAGGCCGCCCTTGTTGGCTTCCTCGACGACGAGAGAGTACGGTGTCTGCGCGAGGATGGCTGTCTCGGCTTCGCCCCAGATGGCTGCCTGGCGAGCCTCCTTGAGGGAGAGCTCGATGTAGCCCTCGCGACCGGCCGGGTCGACGACTTTCGCGCTGATCGTGTCGCCCGGGTTCGCCTTGCGGAGCACGTCGGCGGCGTTCAGGTACTCGCGGCCGTAGATGAGACCGGTGCCAAACGGCGGCAGGTCGATGTAGACGCGACCGCGAGAGATGGCGATGACCGTGCCTTCGACGAGGTCGCCGGACTTCGGTGGCGTCGGGATAGCGTCAATAAGACCGGCCATCGGGTGGTCGGCAGCGAGGTGGATAGTCGGCAGCGGGGCTGCCTTCGGCTTCGTCTCTTCAGACATATATATGAGCGGTGCGGATTTTCTCAGAGGGTACTCACGCCTTGCGGTCGTCAGGGTTAACGCCTCTCTACTTCTCCGGCACGCAACTCTCGGAATATACCACAGGTCTATAAAATTATCACGCCCTCCAAGGGAGGGCGTGGGTTGCGGTTAGGGCTCGAAAGCCCGGGATCTTCTTGTCAGCAGGCCGTGCGGACGTCGGTGCCGTTCGTGGCAGCCGGAAAGATCGACGAGGTCGAGGCTGGCGGCGAGTGTGTTGCCGGGATCTGCGGGTTCATGTACTTCTCCTTTGAACGGTGGAAGGACAGGCGCACCTCAATGCTCCGAAGGAACGCCTGCTCGGAATATAGCAGGAAAGTACCGAATAACAACCGATTTTGGACTCGCGTGGGGACAACGCAAAACAAGGTTTGAATTCTAAGGTCCGACCTTAGGAATCGGAGTCAAGGTCGGACCTTTGAACCTTGTTTTGCGCTGTCGCTTTGCCGAGTTTCGTGCTACAATACGAGTACTTTATGGTCATCACCCACCACGGCGGACAGTGCTTCAAGGTGACGCTCGGCGACCTCACCATCGTCTTCGACCCTATAGCCAAAGGCGGGACGCTCCCCTCGGTCCGCTTCGGCGCCGACATCGCTCTCGTCTCGCGCAACCACCCGGACATGAACGGGGCGGAAGAGGTCACGTACGGCGACAAGGAACCGTTCGCTATCACCGGTCCGGGAGAATACGAGCGCCAGGGCGTCGTTATCCAGGGCTTCCTGAGCAAGTCGAAATATGGTCTCAATAAGGGGCAAGAGGAGGCGGTGAATACTATTTATTCGGTCGAGCTCGAGGACATGACGCTCGTGCACCTGGGCGCGCTCGCCGATGAGGAGCTCTCCAAGGAGGCGCGCGAGAGCATCGACGAAATCGACGTACTTTTCGTGCCGGTCGGCGGTGATGGCGTGCTCACGCCGGCCAAGGCGCACGAGCTCGCTGTCTCGCTCGAGCCGAAAATCATTATCCCGATGCATTGGAGCGGCATGGGCGAGCCGAAATCGCTCGAGACCTTCCTTAAGGACGCCGGCAGCGCGAGCGAGACGGTGGACAAGCTTACGCTCAAGAAGAAGGATCTTGCCGGCAGAGATGGGAGTATACTGATCTTGACGCCCTAACTACGTATGAAGACCATCTTTGATTACATTGAACATATAAAAGGGAAGCCGCACCATATCCGCAAACAGATTGCCTTCGGTACGGCGACGGCGCTCTCCGTATTCATCGCCCTCGTGTGGCTCGTGGGCAGCGTCGCGACGGGCGCCTTCGCCATCCGAGAGACCTCGTTTGTCGCGAACACCGCGCAGCAGAACACGGTTGCGACCACGAGCGCTTCGGGCGACCAAGGCCTCGCGGGCGCAGCCGCTGCCGTGCAAGATGCGAATGCGCCGGCGCACATCGAGATTGTCGATACGAACGTGTCGGCGCCTACAAAGAAGCAGTCCGACCAGACGATACTGCCGTTTTAATGTTTGAATATTTAAATTTTTAAATATCTTTTATGGCACGCGGTAAGGAAAATGCAGGAGAAGAGACAGTGGTACCGGTGGCGGCGAATGTCATCAATCAGCCGATCGTATCGGAGATGCGGCAGTCGTACATCGACTACGCGATGACGGTCATCACCGGACGCGCCCTGCCGGACGTGCGCGATGGGCTGAAGCCGGTGCACCGCCGCATCCTCTTCGCGATGAAGGACATGGGCCTCGTGCCGGGCGCGAAGTTCCGCAAGAGCGCGACCGTGGTCGGCGAAGTGCTCGGCAAGTACCACCCGCATGGCGACGTTGCCGTCTACGACTCGATGGCGAAGATGGCGCAGACCTTCTCGCACCGGTACCCGCTCGTGCTCGGGCAGGGCAACTTCGGTTCCATCGACGGAGACTCTCCGGCCGCAATGCGTTACACCGAGGCCAAGATGTCGCGTGTCGCCGATGCGCTCCTCGCCGACCTCGACAAGGAGACGGTCGCTTGGAACCCCAACTATGACGCGACGCGCGAGGAGCCGAACGTGCTCCCGGCCGCGCTTCCGAATCTCCTCCTCAATGGTACGCTCGGTATCGCCGTCGGTATGGCGACGAATATCCCGCCGCACAATCTCCGCGAGGTCGTCGCCGCGACGATCCACCTCATCGAGAACCCGGAGGCGACGACCGACGACCTCTTGAGCTTCGTGAAAGGTCCCGATTTCCCGATGGGCGGTGTCGCTTTCAATCAGGCTGACATCAAGCATGCGTACAGCACCGGCAAAGGCCCGGTCGTGGTGCGCGGCGAAGCGGAGATCATCGAAGACAAGAAGGACACGTACATCGTTATCACCTCGATCCCGTACCGCGTGAACAAGGCCGAGCTCATCACGCGCATCGCGGAATTGGTGCAGGACAAGAAGCTCGAAGGCATCCGTGACCTGCGCGACGAATCCGCGGGCGACGAGCACGGCATGCCAGACGTGCGCGTCATCGTTGAGCTCAAGGGTACCGCGCATCCGCAGGCGGTCTTGAACGCTTTGTATAAGCACACCGAGCTCGAGAGCACCTTCCACTACAACATGCTCGCTCTCGTCGACGGCGTGCCGGAAATGCTCTCTCTCCAGGGCATGCTCTCCCATTTCATTACGCATCGAGAGGAGGTGGTGAAGCGCCGCACCGAATACGACTTGCGCCAAGCAGAGGCGCGCGAGCACATCCTGTTCGGTCTCGTGAAGGCGCTTGATCACATCGACGAAGTCATCGCCATCATCAAGAAGGCGGCTGATGTACCGGCTGCGTCCGCCGCGCTCCAGAAGAAGTTCGGCTTCTCCGTGCTCCAGGCGGCCGCCATCCTCGAGATGCGTCTGTCGAAGCTCGCCGGCCTCGAGCGCAAGAAGCTCGAAGACGAGCTCACCGAGGTGCAAGCCTTGATCAAGAAGCTGAGGGACATCCTCTCCTCCCCAAAGAAAATTCTCGCGGTGGTGAAGCGGGAGCTCGAGGAGCTTATGGAGAAGTACGGCGACGACCGTCGCACGCGCATCGTCCGCGGCGGGGTGCAGAACATTTCCATCGAAGATCTCGTGCCGGACGAGGACTCCATGCTTCTCCTCACGCAGGGCGGGTACGTGAAGCGCACGAACCCCGACGAGTACAAGAGCCAGAAGCGCGGCGGCGTGGGCGTCGTCGACATCGCGACCAAGGAAGAAGACATCGTAACGCATTTCCTCGTCACCTCGGCACAC
>JAJXUR010000043.1 GCA_021782715.1 bacterium | reverse complement strand
AAGCGCGGCCGCATCATCGGCGTGCGCGTCTTCTCTCGCGAGAAGGGCGACCAGCTCGAGAGCGGTATCATCAAGAAGATCGTCGTCACTGTCGCGCAGGTGAGGAACGTCAGCGTGGGCGACAAGCTCGCCGGCCGCCACGGCAACAAGGGCGTCATCTCCCGCGTGCTCCCGGTGGAAGATATGCCATACGACAAGGACGGCAATCCGGTCGACATCATCCTCACGCCGCTCGGCGTCCCGAGCCGCATGAACCTTGGGCAGATCCTCGAGATGCACCTCGGTCTCGCCGCGCATACGCTCGGCTACCAGGCCATCGTCCCGCCGTTTGCAGGCGCGACCCCCGACGAGATCCGCGACGAGCTCGAGAAGGCCGGCTTCGACCGCTCAGGCAAGATGCAGCTCTTCGACGGTCAGACCGGCGAAGCGTTCGCGCAGACCATCGCGGTCGGTTACATGTACATCTTGAAACTCCATCACATGGTGGAAGACAAGATTCACATGCGCTCCATCGGTCCGTACAGCCTCATCACGCAGCAGCCGCTCGGCGGCAAGGCGCAGAACGGCGGCCAGCGCTTCGGCGAAATGGAAGTATGGGCGCTCCTCGGCTACGGCGCCGCGTACACGCTCCGCGAGATGCTCACTATCAAGTCGGACGACATCCAGGGCCGCTCAGCAGCCTTCGATGCAATCGTGAAGGGCGAGCCGATCAGCCACACCGGCACCCCGGCATCCTTCGCCGTCCTTACTAACCAGATCCGCGGTCTTGCGCTCGACGTCGAGCCTCTGAATCTGCCGCCGGAACCGGAAGCGTAATTTATTAATCCTGAACTCTTCTTCTATGGCATTCACCCCCCGAAAGCTTCCGCCGCGCGACACCTGGAATGGGCTGCGCCTCACGCTCGCCTCGCCGGAGCGTATCCTCGCCTGGTCCAGCGGCGAAGTGACCAAGCCGGAGACCATCAACTACCGCACGCAGCGTTCCGAGAAGCACGGCCTCTTCGATGAGAAGATCTTCGGTCCCGAAAAGGACTATGAGTGTTACTGCGGCAAGTACAAAGGCATCCGTTACAAAGGCATCGTTTGCGACAAGTGCGGTGTCGAGATAACACGTTCCATCGTCCGCCGCGAGCGCATGGGCCACATCGAGCTCTGCACGCCGGTCGCGCACATCTGGTTCCTCCGCTCGGTTCCGAGCCGCATGGCGCTCCTCCTCGGCGTCTCCGCGACCGACCTCGAGAAGGTCGTCTACTTCGCTGGCTACATCGTCACGAAGATCGCGGAAGACGAGAAGAAACGTCTCTTGTCCGAGCTTGAGAGCGAATACAAATCGAAGTACAAGTCGCTCGACTCCGACAAGGAGCGCGACGCGCTCAAGGAGAAGATGACCATCACCAGGAATGAGATCGAAGGTCTCGTCGTCGGCAAGATCCTCGATGAACTCGAATACCACCGCTTCTCGGTGAAGTACGGCGGTCTCTTCGAGGCGCGCATCGGTGCCGAAGCCATCTACGATATTTTCAACAAGCTCGACCTCAAAGAGCTTGAGACGACGCTCGCGGCGCGCTACGAGACTGCCGGTGCCGCTGAACGCGAGAAGCTCGCGAAGCGCCTGTCACTCATCGCCGGCCTCATCGCTTCCGGCGTGCGCCCCGAGTGGTTCTTCCTCACGCGCATCCCGGTCATCCCGCCGGCGCTCCGTCCGATGGTCGCGCTCGAAGGCGGCCGCCACGCGACCTCCGACGTGAACGACCTCTATCGCCGCGTCATCAACCGCAACAACCGCCTGAAGAAGCTCATTGACATCCATGCGCCGGAAGTGATCCTGCGCAATGAGAAGCGTATCCTCCAGGAAGCCGTCGATGCGCTCCTCGACAATTCCATCCGCAAGAGCGGTGCCTCGGCCGGCGCTATGACCGCTGCGCAGCGTCGCCCGCTGAAGAGCCTCGCCGATTACCTCAAGGGCAAGCAGGGCTACTTCCGTCAGAACCTGCTCGGCAAGCGCGTCGACTACTCGGGTCGATCCGTGATTGTCGTCGGTCCGGATCTCGAGCTCGATGAGTGCGGTCTCCCGAAGCATATGGCGCTCGAGCTTTTCCGCCCATTCGTCATCAGCGGCCTCCTCGAGCGCGAACTCGCCTTCAACATCCGTGGTGCCGGCCGTCTCATCGAAGACGGTGTCGCCGAAGTGTGGGAAATCCTCGAAGAAGCCATCAAGGGCAAGTACGTGCTCCTCAACCGCGCTCCGACGCTCCACCGCCAGGGCATCCAGGCATTCCGCCCGCGACTCATCGAAGGAGACGCTATCCAGCTCCACCCGCTCGTGTGTAACGCCTTCAATGCGGACTTCGACGGCGACCAGATGGCTGTCCACGTGCCGCTCTCGGAAGAGGCGCAGTGGGAAGCGGCGAACATCATGAGCGCTAACAAGAACATCTTGAAGCCGGGTTCCGGCGACATGATCGTGCTTACCGGCAAGCCGCTCGATATCATCCTCGGCGTCTACTGGCTCACGAAGGCGGTGGATAAGGCGAAGGGCGAGGGCGAATATTTCGCATCGCCGAACGCCGCTATCCTCGCCTCGGAATACGATGCGATTGACCGCCGCGCGACCGTCAAGGTCCTCCCGGTCGAAGGGAAGGAAAAGTACGCGGCATTTGACGGGCATCCGTTCGACACGACGGTCGGCCGCCTCCTCTTCAACACGGTCCTCCCGGCGGATTATCCGTACGTGAACGAGACTATCACCAAGAAGGTGCTCGCGCGCATCGTGACCGACTGCATCGGCCGCTACGGCCTCGACGCGGTCCCGGGAATCGTGAACAAGGTGAAGCGTTTCGGTTTCGACTACGCGACCCGTTCCGGCGTCTCGTGGGCTATCGATGACGTCGCCGTGCCGAAAGAGAAGGGTCGCATCATCGGCGAAGCTGCTGCGAAGGTCGCGACCATCCAGGGCGACTACCAGAACGGTCTCCTCTCGGAAGAAGAGAAGCGCCGCATGACGATCGAGATCTGGCAGGGCAGCAAGCAGGAAGTCGAGCAGCAGATCGCTGCGGAACTCGACCCGATGGGTTCGGTCTCCGACATGGTGAAGTCCGGTGCTCGCGGTACGCTCGGCAACCTCACGCAGATGGCCGGTATGAAGGGTCTCATCCAGAATACCGCCGGCGTCACCATCGAGGTGCCGATCATCTCCTCGATGATCGAGGGATTGAACCCGATTGAGTACTTCATGTCCACGCACGGTGCGCGCAAAGGTCTCACCGACACCGCGCTCGGCACCGCGAAGGCCGGCTACCTCACGCGCCGTCTCTTTGACGTCGCACAGGATTCCATCGTCACCGAGCACGACTGCGGTACGGACCGCGGCGTGAAGATCAACCGTGTTTCAGCATCCGGCATCCAGACGAATTATTCGGAAGCGCTCCGCGGCCGCGTGCTTGCTGAAGACGTGAAGGATAAGGACGGCGTGGTGCTCTTCAAGAAGGGTCACTATCTCTCCATCAAGGACGCCGATGCGCTCGACGCTGCATCAAGCGTGACGACGGTCGTCGCGCGATCCCCGATGTCGTGCGAGACGCGCTACGGCGTGTGCCAGACCTGCTACGGCATGGACCTCACGACGCAGGACCTCGTCGACCTCGGCGAAGCGGTCGGTACGGTGGCGGCACAGGCCATCGGCGAGCCGGGCACTCAGCTCACCATGCGCACCTTCCACGCCGGCGGCGTGGCCTCGGTCGGCGGCGACATCACGAGCGGTCTCCCGCGCGTGGAGGAAGTGTTCGAGAAGCGTTCGCCGAAGAATCCGGCGGTCATCTCTAAGTCTGACGGCATCGTGTCAGAGATCAAGGAGGAAGGACGCGAGAAAGTCATCGTCGTCGCGCCTTTGGCAGGTCAGGGCAAGAAGGACGGTTCGGCCTACGAATACCTTGCGCCGTATCCGCGCGTGCCGCTCGTGAAGGAAGGCGACACGGTCGTCCGCGGACAGATCCTCACCGACGGTTCGGCAGACCTCGACGACCTCTTCGAGTATGCCGGTCGCGCGCTCACCCAGGAGTACATCATCACCGAGGCGTCGAAGATCTACGAACTTCAGGGCGCACCGGTCTCGCGCAAGCACCTCGAAGTCGTGGTGAAGCAGATGTTCAGCCGCGTGAAGATCTCCGAAGCCGGCGATACCGACTACTCGGTCGGCGACGTCGTCGAAGACTGGGAGTTC
>JAJXUR010000042.1 GCA_021782715.1 bacterium | reverse complement strand
TGGAGGAGGAGGTGCGCATCCTCGCTTGCGCCCTCTTCCGCGAGCATGCGGTCGATCCGCACCATCGCGAGCTTGATGATGTCGGCCTGCGTCCCCTGCAATGGCGCATTGATGGCCATGCGCTCCGCTTGTGCGCGCACATAGGGCAGCGAAGATTTCATCTCGGGGAACTGGCGGCGGCGGCCGAAGAGCGTCTCGGTGTAGCCGTGCGTCCGCGCGAAGCCCTTCGTCGATTCGAGATATTCGGACAGCGTTGTGAACTGGCCGAAATACTCCTCATAGAATGCGTGGGTCTCGGCGGTCGTCGTGCCGAGCTGCGTCCGGAGCGCATTGATACCCATGCCATAGAGGATGCCGAAATTAATGACCTTTGCGCGGCGGCGCATCTCCGCATCGACATCCTCGGGAGCGACGTGGAACACTTGCGCGGCGACTTCCTGATGCACGTCGCGACCGCTCCGGAATATCGCACAGAGCTTCTCATCCCCCGAAAGGATTGCCGCGAGACGCAGTTCCACCTGAGAGTAGTCGAGACCGACGAGCATGAAGCCTGCCGGCGCGACGAAGGCGTGCCGTATCGCACGGCCGCGCTCGGAGTGGATGGGGATGTTCTGGAGATTCGGGTTCTGCGACGCCATGCGGCCGGTCGTCGTGCCGGTCTGGAGGAATTCGGCGTGCAGGCGATGCTCTGCGTCGAGCAAGGGCGGGAGGTTCTCAATATAGGTCGAGAGCAGCTTCTTCAGTTCGCGGTACGCGAGGATGTCGGCGACGATCGGATGCGCGTCACGTATCTTCTCGAGCTCGCTCTCGCGCGTCGAGCGTGCGCCGCCGGCGGTCTTTTTCTGTCGGTCCGGGATGAGCTTCAACTCATCGAAGAGCACGATGCCGAGCTGCTGCGGCGAGCTCACGTTGAACTCATGCCCGGCGTCCTTGTAGATATTCCGCTCTATCTCTTCCAGTTCGGCAGAGTATCTCTTCGCGAGCCTTGCGAGCACCTCGATGTCGACGAGCACGCCGCGTTCTTCCATTTTCCGTATCACCGGGATGAGCGGCTTCTCGATATGCTCGTAGACATCGCGCACCCGCCCGAGTTCCGCCACTTTCTTCTCCAAAACGGCGTAAGCGGCGTCGAATGTCCGCTCTTTGGCGAAGGCGAGGAGATCGTCGAGCGTCGGGTTCGTGAATTCGGATGAGACAAGCCAGAGCATCGCCTGCGCCTCTCGGAAACGTGTCTCGTCAATCTCCTCCTCGGGAAGCTCTTCCGTGATGAGATCTTCTCCGACGGACGCCGGGGTACCGAGTGTAGTCTTGATCCGGTCTTTGAGCGTCCGGAAACCGAACTCATCGCACATGAGGGACAGCTTCTCTCTGTCGGCGCTGTCGCGCCACGCGTGCTCGGGGAGAGCGAAGGCTATCGGCGCATCGAGACGTATCGTTGCGAGCGCCTTGCTGAGGCGAGCATCCTCTTCATGCTCGCGCAGAAGACCAATCATGCGCGCCTTCACGCCCTTCTTGAGGAAGGCGGCATCGCCTTTCTTCTCCAAAGTCGCATAGATGTCTTCTATCGTGCCAAACTGCGTGATGAGCTCGGTGGCCGTCTTCTCGCCGATACCCGGGATGCCGGTAATGTTATCGGAGGGGTCGCCGCGCAGTCCCTTGAAGTCCGGGATGAGCGCTGGCGCGAAGCCGAACCGGTCGATGACCGCCCTCTCGTCGTAGAGGATCGTGTCGTTGATGCCTTTCTTCAGGGTGTAGACGCGGACGCGCGCGTCATCGACGAGCTGGAGCGTGTCCATATCGCCTGAGGCGATGATGACATCGACATTTTTCTCTTCCTTCAATTCGTGCGCGATCGTGCCGAGCAGATCGTCCGCTTCGAACCCTTCCCGCTCGTAGGTCGGTATCGAGAATGCGGCGAACACTTTCCTCGATTCCTGGAGCTGGATCGCGAGCGCGTCGTCTATCTTCACGCGCGTGCCCTTGTAACCCTCATAGGCTTCGTGACGGATGGTCGGCTTCGGTAAGTCATAGCACGCAGCGATATAGTCCGGCTTGAGATCAGTGATTATCTTGAGAAGCATCGCCACGAGGCCGTAGAGGGCGCCCGTAGGCGCGCCGGTAGGACCGGTGAATTCAGGCAGCGCGTGGTAGGCGCGATGGATGATGGCATGCGTATCGAGGAGGACGATGCGTTTCTTCGTAGTCGCTTTTTTAGCCATACGAAATGGTGCGTGAACCGTCAGGCTGCGCGACAATGGAAATACGTACCGCGGGGTGCGGCAGCGCGTCGCTCACTTGCTCCGGCCATTCGAGGAGGACGAGGTTCCCGCTGTCCCGCATGAGCTCGTCGAAACCGAGCGGAGCCAGATCCGCACCGGTCTCGAGCCGGTAAGCGTCGATATGTACGAGCCGATCGAAATGTTTCCCGTCCGACAGCGCGTATATCTTCTCCAATACGAACGTGGGGCTGGTGACCGTCTCATCGACGCCAAGCGCCCTCGCGACTGCCTTGGTGAAAGCAGTCTTCCCCGCCCCGAGCTCGCCCGAGAGCGTCACCAAGGTCGCGCCTTGCGGACTCGGTGCGAGCGTATCCGCGAGGCGCGCTGCCTCAGCCCCAAACTCTTCCAGCGTTGTGACGACCTTTTCCATTACGGGTAATTGTACCGCCGAAAATGAAAGCGCGCCTGTCTCTCTTGGAGACAGGCGCGTGCGGCGCTCAACGGTGATGATGGTAATCATCGCGGTCATGGTGGCCGCCCCAGACGATGCGGTTAGCAATTGCCCCGGCCAGGACGGCTATGCCGACGTCAACCGGGTCGACCCGGACACTGTACCCGTACCCGTAGTACACCGGCGGCGTGTACGCCGGAGGGTAGTAGTACACCGGCGGCGGATAGTACACCACCGGCGGTTGCGGCGTGTACACCACGACCGGCGGCGCGGCGGCGACACTGGTGTCGCAAAACTGCCGACCATCGTAGGTGAAGCAATCAGCGTATGCCGACATCGACACCAGAGCAGCGATGAAAAGAACGATAGGGGCTTTCATTTGAATCTCCCGAAGTTGAACTGGAGGTAGGATACCACCATTTATGCCTATTTGTCAATACCTCTCCTCGTGCCGGCACTGCGGGTGGTATCATGCAGCATATGGATTTGCCATTTGATACTGAAGGGACCGAGTCGAAGCTCGCTGAAGTACGCGAGCGCGAAGAGGAAGATGTTGCCAACATCCTCTCTGAAAAATACGGCATACCTTATACCGACCTCTCCCTCACCCAGATAGACAACGACGCCCTCCGTCTCATACCTGAAGCGGAGGCCCACGAAGCAGAAGCGGTCGCTTTTGCGAAAATATCGAAGACGCTATCCGTGGCCGTCCACAACCCAAACAATCCGGTACTTGCGAAACTCATCGAAAATCTCCAGGAGCGGGGTTTTGAGGTGAAGCAGTTTCTTATCTCGGAGAAAAGCCTTGAGCGTGGGCTCGACCGCTACAATGAACTCTCTCTTGCTATCGAATCCAAAGCAGGCACGGTCTCCGTCATCGATGAAACGTTCGCGAAACTGACTGCGGCGGGCACGACGAGAAATGCTCTCACGAAGGCACTCGACGATGCCGTTGCGGAGAAGTCGCTGAACCGTGTGACGCGCATTTTCGAGATACTTCTCGCGGGCGCTTTCGCGCTCCGCGCTTCCGACCTTCACTTCGAGCCGCAAGAAGATTCGACTCTGCTTCGTTTCCGCGTCGACGGTCTCCTCACCGACATCTACCATTTCGATCCGGCGACCTATCATCAGCTGAACGCGCGCATTAAGCTCCTTTCCGGCGTGAAGCTCAACATCACCGACCGCGCCCAGGATGGGCGCTTCAGCATCACGCGCCCTGCTGGCGCCATCGAGATGCGCGTCTCTTTCATCCCCGGCAACTACGGTGAATCCATCGTGATGCGCATCCTCGACCCGGAGGCGACGAAGGTTTCCTATAAGGAACTCGGTATCCACCCGAAGCTGCTCGAGCGTCTTGAGACCGAGATTCGGCGCAGCAACGGCATGCTCCTTACCACTGGCCCGACCGGAAGCGGTAAGACGACGACCTTGTACTCCTTCCTCCGCGAGATTCACACGCCGGAGATAAAGATCATCACCATCGAAGACCCGATCGAGTACCACCTCGACGGCATCGTGCAGACGCAGGTCGAAGGGACCAAATACACCTTCGCCGAAGGGCTCCGTTCTATCGTGCGTCAGGACCCCGACATCATCATGGTCGGCGAGATCCGTGACGGCGAGACCGCTGACATCGCCATCCAGGCAGCGCTCACGGGCCACTTCGTCTTCTCGACCTTGCACACCACTCCCGCCGCCGG
>JAJXUR010000041.1 GCA_021782715.1 bacterium | reverse complement strand
CGTAGAGAAGATCCTCCCCGAGAAGATCGTTCCGATGTATAACGTCATCCTCTCTCGCCATCCTCTCACCAGCGAGGGCGATATATCGTTCGACGACTACTGGCCGTACCTGCCATTACGCACTCGCCTCTTCATAGGATTCATGCCCTCTAAGTATTTCTCCCAAATCCGCGATCGCCATGGGGTATACGCTGATGTGACCATCGATGGTATTTCTCTGCGCATATTCTGTCTGCATCTCATCCTCGCACAGCCCGCATGGCGTCTTCGCGAATTTGAGCGCGCGATGCTCGAACGCGATCCATCGCGACCGATGATTGTCTGCGGTGATTTCAATCTCCTCGAGAAACCGCACATCACCCCACTCAACTGGCTGCTCGGCGGGCGCCCCTCCGACGCTCTGTTCTACGGCAGGGAACGCACCACCATCGAAAAACGCTTTGTCGAGAGCCGACTGGCCAATCCGCTCCGCGGGAAAGTCACCCATCCGTTCTCCCTTTCGCAGCTCGACCACATCCTCGTCTCAGAGTCATTCTCGATACGAGAGGCTACCGTCCTCCGCGACCGCGTCGGGAGCGATCATCATCCGATACGGGTCGAAATCTCATAACCACACTTGACCATATATAGGTATACGCGCTATTCATGAGTGAATGAGTAAACGACTTCTGATCGTCGAGTCGCCCACCAAGGCGCGCACTATCGGCACGTACCTGGGCAAGGACTACACCGTCCTCGCCTCGGTCGGCCATGTGCGCGATCTGCCGAAGAGCAACAAGGATGCTGTCGATATCGAAGACGGCTTCATCCCGCGCTACGTCATCCCCGCCGAAAAGCGAGAAGTCATCGAGAAGATTGAGCGCGCGGCCGCCAAAGCCGACGAGATCTATCTTGCGACCGACCCCGACCGTGAGGGTGAGGCTATCGCCTGGCACATCAAGGAGGTCGCGGGTCTCAAGAAACCGCAGCGCGTCGTCTTCCACGAAATTACTAGGGCCGCGATTGAGGAAGCGCTCGCGCATCCACGAGCCATCGATGAGGATTTGCGCCGCGCGCAAGAAGCGCGGCGCGTCCTCGACCGCATCGTGGGCTACGATCTCTCGGGCCTCATCTGGAAGAAGGTGCGCTACGGATTATCCGCAGGCCGCGTGCAGTCACCGGCGCTCCGCATCCTCGCCGAGCGCGAGCGCGAGATCAAGGCCTTTATCCCCGTCACCTACTTCGTCCTCTCCGCACTCTTCAAGAGCAAGACCGGCGACATCGCGACCGTCTGTGCGACCGAACCGGCGACACAAGAAGAGGCCGACCGTATCGTCGCTGCTGGTCGCGCCGCTTCATGGAACATTGCAGACGTCACCGAGCGATCGGAGGAGCGCAATCCGCGTCCGCCCTTTACCACCTCCACGCTCCAGCAGGCCGCCTCGACCCGGCTCGGCTTCGCGCCGTCGCGCGCGATGCGCGCCGCACAGAAGCTCTATGAGGCAGGCCACATCACCTACATGCGCACCGACTCCGTGAACCTCGGCGCCGAGGCGGTAGCGAAGATGGCGGGCGTCATCGAAGGACAGTTCGGCAAAGACTACCTCCAGGTGCGCGCCTACAAGACGACGAGCAAGAACGCGCAGGAGGCGCACGAGGCTATCCGCCCCACCGAGCCCTCGCGCGAGCGTGTCGGCATGACGCCGGACGAAGAGCAGCTTTATGAGCTCATCCGTACCCGCGCACTCGCATCGCAGATGGCTGCTGCAAAAATCATGCGCACCAACATCAGCGTGAAAGCAACAGATGCGGTCATCCCGCTCTTCACCGCGAACGGATCACGCGTTATCTTTCCCGGCTGGCTCGCGCTCGACACGAAAGCGCGCGGCGAAGACGTTGAGCTGCCAAAAGTCGCGAAAGGAGAGAGTGTCTCTCTGCTCTCGCTCAGTGCACAAGAGAAGCAGACCGAGCCGCCCAATCGCTACACCGAAGCAGGTCTCATCAAAGAGCTCGAGAAACGCGGCATCGGCCGGCCCTCCACCTATGCGTCCATCATGAAGACCATCCAGGATCGCGGCTACGTAGAGAAGCTTGCTCGCGCACTAAAACCAACCGCGACCGGTATGGTCGTCTCGGGCTGGCTCGAAGAGCACTTCCCGCAGTACATCAGCGACTCGTTTACGGCGACGATGGAAGACAATCTCGACGAGATAGCGCGCGGCGAGCGCGGCTACACCGAGACGCTCACCGATTTCTATGGACCGTTCGAGAAGGCAGTCGTGGCGGGCGACAAGCTTCCGAAGGCCACGTCGCTCGGCGACGCTCCCACCGAATTCCCCTGCCCTCTGTGCGGCAGCCCGATGGAATTCAAGCTCGGCCGAGGCGGCGTCTTTATGAGCTGCAAACGCTATCCCGACTGCCTCGGCGCGCGCACCGAGGAGGGTGTCGAGCTCAAGGGCGACGAGCCGATCGGCCATGACCCCGTGACGGGCGCGCCTATCTATGTGAAGACCGGGCGCTTCGGACCGTATGTGGAGATGGCGTTACCGGAACCCGAACCAAGGTCCGACCTTGAGGATTCGGATCTAAGGTCGGACCTTGGTTCGGGCAAGAAGCCGACGAAGAAGAAGCCCGCGAAGAAAGCGAAGGGTCGCCCTAAGACCGCCGCACGACGCGCGAGCATCCCCGCCGGAACCGACCTCACACAGGTCTCGCTCGCGGACGCGCTCAAATGGCTCTCGCTCCCGCGCGAGCTCGGGATGCATCCCGGCACCGGCAAACCAGTCTTCGCCTCGACTGGGCGTTTCGGCCCGTACGTGGGCAGCGACGGCGAGTTCCGATCGCTGAAAACCGCGGTCGGCGACCCGTACACCATTACGCTCGATGCAGCGCTCGCCCTCCTTGCCGAGCCGAAGAAGCCGCCGCGCGGCGTCGAGATCGTGAAAGAGATCGGCAAACACCCGAAGAGCGGCAAGACGATGGTGCTCTACAAATCGAAGCAGGGTCTCTTCCTGAAGAAGGGTCTCCGGCGCATCTACCTCCCCGGCACCGTCTCGCCCGATTCTCTCACCCCTCTCGAAGCCGCTGAGTATCTGAAATAAGGCCTATTGACCGCCGGACAGGGTGCTATACTTTTCCCTATGATTACCGACACGGACATCACGAAAATCAAGAGGGCTCTTAAGGAAGATTTTGCGACCAAGGAAGACTTGAAGGCATTTGCGACCAAGGAAGACTTGAAGGCATTTGCGACCAAGGAAGACTTGAAGGCATTTGCGACCAAGGAAGACTTGAAGGCATTTGCGACCAAGGAAGACCTTGCTGATGTTCGTGTCGAACTCGGAGAGATGCACGACACGATCGACACGATGGCGTCAGCCATAGGTCGCATCGAGAACGTCCTCGATAAATTCACCGGGGCGATTCATGATCAGCAGATAGAGAATGCCGCCGGTACCGTCCACCTCCTGCGCCACGACCGACAGATCGAAGCGCTCGCGGTCGCCACGAACGTCACGCTCCCTGATTGAAATCCGCTTCGTCGAACAGTGAGTCCTACTCCTGTGCGGGGCAAAAATAAAGTTGGGGGTGTATAGTAACCAGATGACCACCGCGAAGGAGATAGCCGGTGCGATGTCAGGAGCTTCGGCCGAGGATATCGCTTACGTCGAGAAGGCGTACGAGCTCTCGAGGAAAGCACATGAGGGCCAGGCCCGCTACTCGGGCGAGCCATATTTCGTCCACCCGGCCGCCACTGCGAAGATCCTCGCCGAGTACGGCATGGACGCGACGACCATCGCCGCCGGGCTCCTGCATGACGTGGTCGAGGACGGCAAAGCCTCGCGCGAGGAAGTCGAAAAAGAGTTCGGAAAGGAGCTGCTTTTCATCGTCGACGGGGTGACGAAGCTCGGCACGCACAAGTACCGCGGCGCCGAACGCCATGCCGAATCGCTCCGCCGCCTCCTGGTCGCAACCGCGAGCGACATCCGCGTGCTCATCGTGAAGCTCGCCGACCGCTACCACAACATGCAGACTTTGGTGCATGTGCCTCCGCATAAGCGCCGCCGCATCGCGCTCGAGACGATCGAGATCTACGCACCGATTGCCGACCGGCTCGGTATGGGGCGCATGAAGCGCGATCTCGAGGACCTCGCCTTTCCCTTCATCGATCCCGATGCTGCCGTGCACGTTGCAGAAGTCCGGAAACTGAAGACGAAAGAGACCGAGGATGGCCTCGCGAGAGTGCGCAAAGAACTCGGCAAGGAGCTCGCGAAGAAAGGTTTAAAGACATTCCATACCGACATCCGCATGAAAGGGCTCTGGAGCCTGCACCAGAAATTGAAACGGAAGCAGGACGACATCAGCCTCATCCACGACATCGCAGCACTGCGTGTCATCGTGCCGACTATCGAGGACTGCTACACG
>JAJXUR010000040.1 GCA_021782715.1 bacterium | reverse complement strand
CTCGGCGCCGTCCGCGTCACTGGTCCGCGATCTGCCGTGCCCATCCAACTCCTGCGCTCGACCGAGCCAGGTTCCACCTATGCGGTCGAGCTCTACCGCGATGATGGCAACGATGTCTTCGATCTCTCGACTGACAGCGTCTATGTCGATTTCGCGACCGGAGCGCCGGTCATCGCCTACTTCACGACCACCCCTTGATATGGCTGAATTCAGAAAGAGCTATAATCCGGATCGCAGCAGCGATTGGAACTACGGCGGCACAAAGTGGCGGCTCTCGCGGTCGAAGATCGAGCTCTTCATGGAATGTCCGCGCTGTTTCTATCTCGACAATAAGCTTGGCACCGCACGCCCGCGCGGCCCTGCCTTCACGCTAAATGTGGCGGTGGACGCGCTCCTCAAGAAGGAATTCGATGCACACCGCGCCCGCGGCTCAAAGCACCCGCTCCTCGAGCAGTACGGCATCGATGCAGTCCCGTATCAGCACAAAGACATTGACACATGGCGCGAGAACTTCGAAGGCATCGAGTACCAGCATGCCCCGACGGGCTTCACCGTCTCCGGCGCTATCGATGATGTCTGGGTGGACCCCTCCGGCGCGCTCATCGTCGTCGACTATAAAGCGACGTCGAAGGAAGGGACTATCGAATCGCTCGCGGACTCGTCGTGGGAGGAGCAGTACCGGCGGCAGATAGGCGTGTACCAGTGGCTCCTGCGGCAGAATGGCTTTACGGTCTCCGACACGGGATATTTCGTCTACGCGAACGCACGATCAGACAAGGAAGCGTTCGACGCTCAGCTCGAATTCGAAGTGACGCTCGTACCGTGCACGGGCTCTGCCGACTGGATCGAGGAGGTCCTGCCGCGCATCAAGGCCTGTCTTGAGAGCGACGCGATACCCGAGTCGGGCAAGAAGTGCGAGTATTGCCCGTACCGTACCGCCGCAGGCAAGAAGCTCTTGGCGCTCCATCAGTCCGGGAAGAGGAAGGGATGAACGTATGGAGGTGAAGATAGAACCAACGTGGCAAAAGCATCTTGCGGGAGAATTTGAAAAACAATATTTCAGCGAGCTCACGGCTTTCGTAAAGAAGGAATACCAAGAAGGGGAGGTGTATCCCGCGCCGAAGAACATCTTCCGCGCTTTCGACCTGTGCCCTTTTGAGAAGGTGAGGGTCGTTATTCTCGGACAGGACCCATATCACGGCGAGGGGCAAGCTAACGGGCTCGCTTTTGCCGTCGGCGATGAGGAAGCATTACCGCCTTCACTCCAGAATATCTTCAAAGAGATCGAGAACGACCTGGGGAAGCCGCTCGTGCACGAAAGCGGCAACCTTTCGCGCTGGGCGAAGCAGGGCGTGCTTCTTTTGAATGCGACCCTCACCGTCCGCGCACACCGCGCCGGCTCGCACCAAGAGAAGGGTTGGGAGCTCTTCACCGATACGGCCATCAAGGCGCTCTCGGAGGAACGCGAGCACCTGGTCTTCATGCTCTGGGGCAACTACGCGAAGAACAAGGGAGTGCGCACCGACCGCGCGAAGCATCTGGTGCTGGAAGCCCCGCACCCCTCGCCGCTTTCAGCCCACAACGGATTTTTCGGCTCCCGACATTTCAGCAAAGCGAACGACTACCTCATCAACCACAACGAAACCCCGATTGATTGGCTCTAGAGGACATGGTATAACGCCGCTTAGGAAGATGAGTTGTTTCCCTGTGCCACCTAACCTAAAGGAGGAAGAGTATGGATCTCTATGTACGAGGCGGCGTATTCGAACCGATATCCGTATCGAAACCGGGTATCGGGATTACCTGGAATCAAATGCTCGTGATCGTGAGCCGTTACCTCGCCGTGGTCTCCGTGACCATACAGGCCCGTGATGCGGAACAGATAGCAAGCGACCTATTCGAAGGTGAGCTTGTAAGGATGATTCGCAGAGGTCATTGGCTCTATTTCGACTCGACTGACTTCGATCTCGAGCCGGTCGAGATGCTGCATGAATCACCGCCGAATCTGTTTGCCGATAATGGCTGCATCTTCTTCCAATACGACAGGTATCATTATGCGATATATCCGTCATGACGACGGTGTACGAGACTCAAGCGCTGCGAGATCCGCAGCGTTCGTTTTTTTTATACGCTATACTCACGGCATGAACCACACGCCGCAGATTAAGAGGGCTATACAGTTCGCGGCACGGAAGCACCACGGTCAGCTGCGTATCTCTGGCACGGCAGATGAGCCGCTTCCGTATATCACGCACCTCTTCTCGGTCGCGCTCCTGGTCGCCGAAGACGGTACGTCTGATGACGTCGTTACGGCAGCACTCCTGCATGACACGCTCGAAGACACCGCAACGACTCGCGAAGAACTCGTAACCGCCTTTAACGAGCACGTCGCTGAGCTCGTCGAGGCGGTGAGCGAGAACAAAGGGCTCGAGTGGCAAGCGCGAAAAGAGGACTACCTTGCGAACATGGAGCGCGCGAGCGACGAAGCGCTTCTCATTGCCATCGCCGACAAGGTGGACAATGTCGAGAGTCGGATTGAGGAGTACGAGAAGTCGGGCGAAGCATTCCTCGCACAGTGGCAACAATCGAACGCCGACTACCTCTGGTTCTACGGCGAGGCGCTCCGCATCGCGCAGGCGCGGCTGCCGGGGCACCCGCTCACCAAGCGCTATGCCGAAGCGCATGCGCGCGAGCTCGCGGCGTTCGCGACACAGTGATATCGTGCAAGCATGAAAACGAACTGGGACCTCTCGCTTCTTTACTCGAGTCTTGATGATCCGCGCATCGAGCGCGACCAGAAACAGGCAGATCGAGTAATCACCGCCTTCGCGAAGAAGTACGGGAAAGATAAGCAGCACCTCAAGGATCCTGCCGCGCTCGCTAAGGCACTCCTCGAGTATGAAAAGCTCATCGAGTTGCCAGCCTCGCGCGCCGGCTATTACGCTTGGTACCGCAAAGAGCTCGATGTCGAAGACAAGGCCGCCGAAGCGCTCGCCGCGAAGCTCGACGATCGCGGGACGAAGCGCGGCAACAAGATACTCTTCTTTGCGCTTGAGCTCGGCAAGCTCAGCAGGGCGACGCAGAAGAAGTTCCTCGCTGCGCCGGCGCTGAAGCCGTATCAGTATTGGCTCAAGCAATTGTTCGAGAATGCCAAATATGACCTCTCCGAGCCGGAAGAGAAGATACTCTCGCTCATGGGGAGTGTCGCGTATGACCGATGGCTCCAGTCGACCGAGAATATCCTGAACAAGAAGACCGTCTCCTTCGAGAAGAAGATCCTTCCGTTGCCGGAGGCCGAGGCCTTGGTTCAGACGCTCTCGACCCCGAAGCGACGCGCGCTCTATGGCACTATCCGCGACATCTATGCGAGCGTGGGCGACGTCGCCGAGAGCGAGCTCAACGCGGTGTACACGAACAAGAAGATCCAAGACGAGCTACGCGGGTTCAAGACGCCCTTCGAGGCCACGATCTTGGGATACCAGAACGACCCGAAGAGCATCCTCGCGCTTGTCGATGCGGTCACGAAGCAGGCTCCCATCGCGCATCGCTTCTATGACGTGAAGCGCAAACTCTTGCGGGAGAAGAGGCTGACCTATGCCGATCGTGCAGCGCACATCGGCGAGATCAAGACGAAAGTCCCTTTCGAGAAGGCAGTGCGGATTGTACGCGAAACGTTCGGCGACCTCGACCCGAAGTACGCTGACATCTTCGATCGGCTCCTCGCCGGAGGGCAGGTGGACGTGTATCCGAGGAAGGGGAAGTCCGGAGGCGCGTTTTGCTCCTCCGGAGTCGTCGTCCCTACCTTCGTCCTCTTGAATCACATCGACAATTTCGAATCTCTGAAAACGCTCGCGCACGAGATGGGGCACGCGATCCACGCCGAGCGCGCGAAGACCCAGCGCCCGCTCTATCAGGGACATCCGATATCGACCGCCGAGACGGCGAGCACCTTCTTCGAGACGGCCGCGCTCAACCGGGTCATCGAGATGCTTCCCGCCGAGGAGCGCCTGATCGCCCTGCATGACATGCTTCAGGACAATGTTGCGACGGTCTTCCGCCAGATCGCCTGCTTCCGTTTCGAGCAGGCACTCCATGGGGAGATACGTCGCGATGGTTACGTGCCGAAGGAGCGCATCGCTGATCTCATGAACACGCACATGGGAGCCTACCTCGGCCCCGCAGTTGAGCTTGTGCGCGAGGACGGATATTTCTTCGTGCACTGGAGTCACATCCGTCGGTTCTTCTATGTCTACTCCTACGCCTACGGACAGCTCATCTCGCGCGCGCTTCACCACAAGCTCGAAAAGGATTCCGGTTTCATCGACAATGTGGACGGCTTCCTCTCGGCCGGAGAGAGCGCTTCGCCCTACGACATCTTCAAGTCATGCGGTCTCGATACGAAGAAGCCGGACATTTTCCTCGAGGGTCTTGCGGGTCTGGAGAAAGACGTCGCCGAACTCGAGCGTCTCGCGAAATAGTGCTATCTTTTCCCCATATGACCGTAGCAGAAGTACGTAGGCGCTACCTCGATTTCTTCGCCAAGCGGGGACACGCCATCATCC
>JAJXUR010000039.1 GCA_021782715.1 bacterium | reverse complement strand
GCAAGATGAGCAAGTCGCTCGGCAACAACATGGATCCGCTCGACGTCGCCGCGAAGTTTGGCGCGGACGCTGCAAGGATGGCGCTCATCGTCGGCAATACACCGGGCACCGACACGCGCATCAGCGAAGACAAAGTGAAGGGCTACAAGCACTTCGCGAACAAGCTTTGGAACATCGCACGCTTCATACTTGATAACACACAGGGTGCAGATACGAACGCATCGCTCGCCGCAATCGATGCGGAGATCCTGGCCGCATTCGAGATGTTCACTCAAGGAGTTACGACCGATATCGAAGAGTATCGCATCTACCTCGCTGCTGAGAAGCTCTATCACTACGCGTGGCACGAGCTCGCCGACAAAATCCTCGAGGAGTCGAAGCCAATCCTCGCAGGAAGCGATGCAAAGGCGAAAGCGTCGCGCCAAGCGCTCCTCCTCATGCTCCTCGATCGCACGCTCCGCCTCCTTCACCCTTTCATACCATTCGTCACTGAAGAGATATGGCAATCGATGCCGACGAAAGACGCGAAGTTCCTGATGGTCGCGCACTGGCCAGTGGTAGAATAAGCGAGTGACGCTCACCACGCTCGGCTACGCATTCATCGGCGGTCTCTTGCCAGCCTTCATCTGGCTCTACTTCCTGCTACAAGAAGACGCGAAGCATCCGGAACCGAAGACGATGATCGCTCTCGCTTTCGTCGCCGGTATGGCGGCCGTACCGCTCGCCATACCGCTCGAGCAGTACGCGAAAGCGGCGCTCCTCAGCGACATGCCCGTCCTTGCTTCATGGGCGCTCATCGAAGAAACCCTCAAATACATCATGGCGGCCGTATTCATCCTCTGGCGACCGGCCGTCGATGAAGCGCCTGATTATGTCATCTATATGATTACCGTGGCGCTCGGTTTCGCGGCTGCCGAGAACATGCTCTTCCTCATCGCGCCAATCGCCGACGGCCACATCGCCTCCAGCATCTTCACCGGCGATGTGCGCTTCATAGGCTCCACGCTTCTCCACGTCTTTGCTTCCTCCGCGGTCGGATTCGCGCTCGCCTTCTCGCATGAGAGCCGCCCGGCCGTACGCATCGCGGCTGCCTCCGGCGGACTTATCCTCGCCATAGCATTGCACACTACCTTCAACGCGCTTATCATTAGCCAAGGTGCTTCGACCACGCTTACTGCGGTTTTCCTCATATGGGCAGCTGCTGTGGTTTTCTTCGCGACTTTCGAAGTACTGAAATATTTCCAATCTCGTAACCTTCTCTCGTAATCCTTACCAACCATGACTATGAAGCGCTCGTTCTTTGAACGTCTTTCCGGTGCCGCCTCACCCGAGGACTCGTTTGATTTCGATGATGATCTCCCGACGGCGACCATACCCACTCGTGCCGAGCCGCGTACGCGCGTAAGCGAAGGCTCTCGACCAATGCTCCCCGATGACGACAACAACAAAAGCGAGGGGCAGCTCCCGGTCGACGTGCACCAGACACCGAGCGAGATTATCATCCGCACCTTCGTTGCCGGCGTGCGCCCCGATGAACTCAATATCTCTATAAGCCGCGACATGGTCGAGATTGAAGGGACCCGCTCCGAGCGCGAACAAGTCTCCGGACCCGACTATTTCTCACGCGAGCTCTTCTGGGGCTCATTCAGCCGCACTATCCTCCTCCCGCAGGAAGTCGACGTCGAGGCCTCGACCGCGAATGCCAAAGACGGCCTTCTCACCATCATTCTTCCGAAACTCGACAAAGCAAAGCAGACGAAACTGCGCGTCAAAGCGGGTTAGATAGAAAAACAAGGTTCGACCTTAACTCAGATTCCCAAGGTCGAACCTTGTTTTTCTATTTCAGCGTTATCGTCGTTTCCGCAGGCGCGGATGCGACCGAATCGGCCGTAAATGGCAGCTGCGAGATGAGACGACCGTCAATCGTCTCGATATTCACGCGCCACTGCCCTGCTTCGTCCATAAGGACCGTCGAGTAGCCGCGGTAGCCCCCGTCGCGACCCCCGACAATCGGATAGGTGATTGTCGCTTTCACTACCCACTGTTTTGCTGTTGGGTCATACCACTCCCACTGATGCACGATCGTCGTCGTAAGCGCTGTCGGCGCGAAGACCGAGCTATACGCGGAGAGCGGCTCCCCAAGGACGACGTGCAGCGTCGGAGGTAGTCCGAGGTAGCGCACCGGCCACGGCTCTGGTTCGGTCATCCCGAGATAGGCGCCTGGTATCCGTATGACAGAGTGGTAGATGCCGGCGGAGGGCGCCGAGAGCGGCAGCGGCGGCAAGATATTCGTGAAATAGAAGAGGTTCATGAGGGCGAGCACGACGAGCGCGCCGACACGGATACGCCAGACGTCCGCGAGAAATCGTTCGCGGGCGAGCACGCGCAAGAGCATCGTGAAGAGCGTGAAGACGCCGACGGCCACGAGCCCAGAGAGAAGAAATGTCCCGGTGCCGATGGTGCCGGTGAGGAGAGGCACTTCAAATATTGCATAGGAATAGAGAGCGAAGAAGAAGAGCACGCTCGTGAAGACGAGCCGGTCATGATAGTGATGGAAATATTCGTTCGCGACCAGGATTGCGAACAGGAAGAGGATGAACGGCCACGACGCGCCGAGGTCCGCCGAGCGGCCGTAGAAGATGACGAAGCCGCTCCAGAACCCGCCGAGGGCGAACTGTGTCACGAACGGGAGCACCGTGCGTGAGCGCGGCGCATTCACGCGGTGCGCTTCGAGCCAGTGCAGAAGCGGGATGGCGATGAAACACGCCACCGCATAAACAGCGAATAAGACCTGCGTCTGCAGGAGATCGACCCGCCTAAAAAGCAGGTTGTCAGAGATGAAACCGGCAATCATCGCGACGGCGGAGAGGTGCCGTTCGTATGTTTGCATCCAGAGAAATGTCTTCCGCAACATATCCGGTGCTTGGACCCGGGCTCGAACCGGGGACCCCTTCCTCTTCAGGGAAGTGCTCTACCAACTGAGCTATCCAAGCGAAGTGAAGACACAATAGCATGCCTGTCCTCAGGTGATGCTACTGTCGTCTGAACGAGCTTGAATATGCCTTCATATCCAAGCGATAACGGCATAGT
Source organism: bacterium (assembly GCA_021782715.1). Classification (GTDB taxonomy): domain Bacteria; phylum Patescibacteriota; class Minisyncoccia; order Phycocordibacterales; family Phycocordibacteraceae; genus C7867-001. The sequence continues at coordinate 1,488 of JAJXUR010000039.1, read as the reverse complement.
ACCACGGAGGTATCTTTCTTTCACGTCCTTGGCGAGGGCGGCTATTTCCCCTGGAAAGAGTTCAGTATCTTCTGCACTTCGGCGCCGGTCGGGAAGCCGAAAAGACCGGATGTGGAGATACCTTGCGTTGCGGAGAATTTCGAGACGAGCGGCTGAAGATACTGCTGGTAGAGGTAAAGCGGCAAAGCGAGCACGATGAGCCAGACGATGACGCGACCGACGAAGCCGAGCCACTGGTCGCGCCGGATGGCGCGGAGCATGTCGTGATTATCCTTCGCGAGCGCGTGGATCTGATCAAGCTCCTTCTTCAGTTCCGGGTCCATATACCGGATATTCTACCACCTCGTACAAGACACACTAAACCCGTAGCTTATCTATCTTTTAAGCCGTCGAGCTGCTTTTTGATTTCGTACGGAGACTGAACATGTCGCACCATGATTTGATCAGTTGTTGTTCCTGCTGTATTGATAGCAATATTGCCAGTGTTGGCCAACATCTTTTCAAAAAAAGGTTCAGTAACGTGCACGTCAGTTATTTTTGAGTAATCAACACTGATCGTGTGCGTCGAAAGCCAGCCACGATGAATCAAGACTCTCTTATTTGTGAAAGCGAAAGCATTAGCGACTTTAAGGTAATAGCCATAATAAAATAGAGCGATGAGAAAGATGAAGATTCCGATGCTACCGGAACTAAGTAAGGCTAGGCCAATCAGTCCCCAAACTATTAATCCGAGCCTTCGATATCCATCACCGACAGAGAATTCAAACTCGACCTTTTCATCTGAACTGAGGGTTTTCTTCCAGATTTCTTCAAATTTCATATATGGTAACTGTACCACATGATTGCGACACCACAGGAAGAACCCTTCTTCGAAAGACTTGGTGCCACCGGCAGGAGTCGGACCTGCATCTAGGGATTAGGAATCCCTTGTTCTATCCGTTGAACTACAGCGGCTTATGGAGATAGTAGCCTTTTACTACACTCTTTTCCAATGAGAGCTATTGCACTCTGAATGAGTAGGCGATCACGTATTCCCGACTTCACTCTCACTCGACACATGCCGTGGGGGAGTTTCCCTTTCTTCTTCCCTTCTATGACTTCAATTCGTTCTATCAATTTCATAGGCAGACCTGTCGTTCGAGCCCAAAATGCTTTAGCTTCAGGCACGGATATCTCTGCATGAACCCTCAAAGAGAGGGATAATCGGCTTTTGGGTATTTCCAAGATGTTGAAGCAATATATGAGAGTTTGTATCAGAAGAGGTGGTGAGTTGAGCACAGAGAAATCCCTCTTAGTGCCTTCGCCCCAATACAATCCGATGAGTAGGAAGAGATAATCCCGGCGCGATATTTCACCTAACAATTTCTCGACATCCGTCGCGATGTTCAGGCGTAAACCTCTGGCGCGATCTTTTGATCCTCCCTGCTTCTCTCTAAGGAGAGCCTGAAATTCAGACGGGACTGAACCCCTTTTATGCATAAAAGGGGT
>JAJXUR010000038.1 GCA_021782715.1 bacterium | reverse complement strand
ATCACGCAGGGCGAGCGCGCGATGAGCGCCGACAACAAGTCGCTCGGCAAGTTCATGCTCGACGGCATCCCGCCGGCTCCCCGCGGTATGCCGCAGGTGGAAGTCACCTTCGACGTGGATGCGAACGGCATCCTCACCGTGAAGGCCAAGGAGAAGACGACCGGCAAGGAACAGTCCATCCGCATCGAGGGTTCGACCGGCCTCTCCAAGGAAGACATCGAGAAGATGCAGAAGGACGCCGAGACACATGCGGCCGACGATGAGAAGCGCAAGCAGCTCGTGGAGGCGCGTAACTCGGCCGACCAGACCGTCTATGCTGCCGAGAAGGCGATCAAAGATAACGGCGAGAAGGCCGGCGCCGACGTCGTGAAGGAAGTGCAGGACGCCATTGACGCGCTGAAAGTCGCTCGCGAGAGCGAAGACCCCGCGACTGTCAAAAGCGCAACTGATACACTCTCCTCGACACTTTCAAAGATCGGCGAGGCGATGATGAAAGCATCTGGACAAACACCGCCAGCTACAGAAGGCGGCGACCAGACGCCTCCGTCTGACACTCCTCCGGCAACCGACGCCGAATTCAAAGAGAAGGAGTAACAATGGCAAAGGATTATTACAACGTGCTCGGCGTCGACAAGAAGGCGTCGCAGGACGACATCAAGAAGGCGTTCCGTACGCTCGCGCACAAGCACCATCCCGACAAGGGCGGCTCCGATGACAAGTTCAAGGAGATTACTGAAGCCTACTCCATCTTGAGCGACGAAAAGAAGCGCCGCGAGTACGATGCCTACGGCCAGGCCTTCCCGGGCGGCGGTCCGCAGCAGAGCGGCCAAGGCTTCGGTGGATTCGACTTCTCCCAGTTCCAGCAGGGCTTCGAAGGAGGCGGCGCCGATTTCGACTTCGGCGACATCTTCGGCGACATCTTTGCCGGAGGGAGAGGCGGACAATCGCGCACACCCCGCGGTCGCGACATCTCCATCGACCTCGAGATCCCGTTCAAAGACGCGGTCTTCGGCACCGAGCGCACCGTCCTCATCGGCCGGGTCTCCACCTGCGACATCTGCAAGGGCAACGGAGCGAAACCAGGCACCGAGCTTGAGACGTGTAAGACTTGTAACGGCAGCGGCAGCGTCCATGAAGTGCGCAATACCGTCTTCGGACAGATGGCGAGTTCACGTGTCTGCACCGCCTGCGACGGCATCGGCAAGATACCGAAAGAGAAGTGCACGAACTGCAAGGGTCACGGCGTCCTGCGCAAAGAAGTGGAGCTCAAGATTACCATCCCCGCCGGCATCGACAACGGCGAAATGATCCGCCTCCCGCAGCAGGGCGAGGCGGTGAAGACCGGCGTCGCGGGCGACCTCTACGTGAAGGTGCATGTAAAGCCGCACGCGACCTTCCGCCGCGACGGCTCAAATCTCCTCATGGACTTGCCGGTGAAGCTCACCGATGCACTCCTCGGAACCGATGTCTCCATCGAGACCCTGGAAGGGAAGATGCTCGAGGTAAAGATTCCGGCCATGAAGCGCGCCGAAGAGCTTCTCCGGGTGCGTGGCAAAGGCATTCCCGCCGGCGGCAATTCTCGCGGCGACCTCATCATCCGCCTCGAAGTAGCTCTCCCGCACAAACTCACCGGCAAAGCGAAGAAGGCGCTCGAGGAGTTGAAAACCGAGGGGCTCTAGCTCCGAGGCATGTATACTAGCAGCATATGACCGCCACCGAAGGGCTCGCTCAGGTGAGCACGCTTGCGACGCACTCTGCGCTCACGGCATGGAGCTTCGCGAGTGATTTTTTCATCGTCATCGTACTGCTTTCCGTCTTCTTCCTCTTCGCGTGGTATGTCGGGCGCGGCCCGTTCGTCGCTGTCCTCCTCGCCTTCTACGCCGCATACGCGCTCTATGCGATGTTCCCGTATATGTCCTACCTGCCGACCGCGCCGGCGATGATGGCGCTTCTCGCCCACGTCGGCCTCTATGCCGGTCTCACGATCCTTTTCTATATCATCCTGCGGCGTGTCGTCGTCTCTGACTTCCTCTACATCGGCCTCCTCGGGCTCATCGCGCTCTCATTCCTCGGCGCAGCATTCCTGCTCGCTCTTGCCTACCACGTCTTCGCAATCTCTTCGGTCTACACATTCACTCCTGCTATCAGTGTCCTTTTCGCGCCGCAACACTATTTCTTCTGGTGGTTCGTCGCACCGGCTATCGGCCTTTTCTTCCTCGCTCGCTAGACGCGTGACCTCAGACTTTCTTCGGTAGCACGTTGAATGAGCGTTTTTGTGGTATAATTTTCTTATGCCGCCGGAAACAAAGAAGGACGTACGCGTCTGGCCCGTACTACGGGCCTATACTTTTGCAGCTCTGAACTACCCAAAAACGCTCATCGTGGCGATTCTGGGTACCATCGCCATGCAGGCAGCTTCAGTCGTAGCACCGCTGTATTTGCGACAATTCATAAACATCCTCTCCTCCGGGAAACCCTCATCGACAATCGTCGCGTCGTTGTTCCTGGTTCTCCTCACCTACGCAGCGATTGGCATCGTGAGTTGGGTCGCGCGGCGCATTCAGATGGCCGCGGTGCAATATGCCGAGGCACACGTCATGGCCGACCTCACTGATACCGCTTTCTCACACTTGATCCGTCACAGTCATGATTTCTTCATCTCTAACTTCACCGGGACACTCACGCGCCGCGTAACGCGCTATGCGCGAGCCTACGAACAGGTATTCGACAGCTTCCTGTTCAATTTCTTCCAGACATTCCTCTTCGCCGCCGGAAGCATCTATATCCTCTACACGAGAAACGTATGGCTCGGCCTCGGCCTACTCGTCTGGGTGGTGCTTTTCATTACCATACAGATCCTGCTCACGATGTGGCGACACTCGCTCCGTCTTGCACGCGTCGCCGAGGACAGCCGCATGACGGGCGCTCTTTCAGACGCAATCGGAAATCATTCGACTATCGCTTACTTCGCAACTGAGAAGCATGAAGAATCAATCTTGAGTTCGATTGTGGCATCGTGGCGGGCGATAACACTCCGTTCATGGAATTCAAATTTATGGGTCCAGGGCATCCAGCAGGCGCTCGCCCTTATCGTCGAGATCGGACTCCTGGGCGGTGCCGTACTGCTCTGGCAACGCGGCTTGCTGACCGTGGGCGATTTCGTCCTCATCCAGGTGTACATACTCGGCCTCATCGACCAGGTATGGAATATCGGCAACACACTGCGGCAACTCTACGACGCTTTCGCTGACGCCTCAGAGATGGTTACTATCCTAGAGACGCCCCACGCTATCCAAGATGCATCGGGGGCAACGCCGCTTGAACTCACCGAAGGGGTTATCGAGTTCAAGGACGTTTCATTCTCATTCATAAAGAATCGTATGGTCCTTGAGCACTTCTCACTTCATATTGATAGTGGTGAAAAGATAGCTCTCGTGGGCCCCTCTGGAGCAGGGAAGTCTACGATTACGAGCCTCCTCTTCCGCCTTTATGACCCGAACGAGGGATCAATCAGCATCGACGGCCAGGATATTCGCTCTATGACTCAGGAGAGCTTGCGATCGAACATATCCTTCGTCCCGCAAGAATCGATACTCTTCCATCGGACGCTGCGGGATAATATCTGCTACGGGAAGCAGGATGCGACCGACGAAGAAATGATCGTCGCCGCAAAGCAGGCGCACTGTCACGAGTTCATCTCGAGACTGCCTGAAGGCTATGATACGTATGTCGGCGAGCGCGGCATCAAACTCTCCGGTGGCGAACGCCAACGTGTCGCCATCGCGCGCGCTATTCTCAAGAACGCGCCCTTGCTTGTCCTCGACGAAGCGACGTCGAGCCTCGATTCTGAGTCTGAGGCACTCATCCAGGATGCACTCGCAAAGCTGATGCAAGGAAAGACCGTTATCACCATCGCGCACCGTCTCTCGACGGTGATGAAGATGGACCGCATCATCGTAATCGAGAACGGCAGCGTCGCTCTCACCGGGACGCACGACGAGCTCCTTGCCCAGGAGAGCAATCTCTACAAGAAACTCTGGGAGATCCAGGCCGGCGGATTTATCGACACGGATGAGTAGTGCTATAGTTTCTCGTATGACCTTAGCTGACGAATTGAAAGCACGCGGGCTTATCGAGCATTTCTCGGCCGAACCGGAGAAGATTCTCGGGGAACCGCGCACGGTCTATCTCGGTGTCGACCCAACCGCCGACTCTATCCAGATTGGCAATCTTGCCGTCGTACTTTTCCTGAAGCGGCTCGGTGACGCGGGGCACAAGCTCGTCTTCCTCGTCGGCGGCGGCACCGGCATGATCGGCGACCCGAAAGAGAAAGGCGAGCGTCCCATGCTCACCGAGAAAATAGTCGCCGCAAATACCCGCGCCCTAAAGACCCAATTGAAGAAGGTTCTCGGAAACATCCCCTTCAAGATGGTCGACAATGCCGATTGGCTCATGAAGGTCTCGCTTATCCCATTCCTGCGTGATGTCGGCAAGCACTTCACCGTGAACGATCTCATCAAACGCGACATCATCAAGAAGCGTCTCGATACGCCGGATGAGAGCATTTCCTATACCGAGTTCACCTATGCGCTCCTGCAGGGCTTCGACTACTTCACCCTGCATAAAGAATACGGCGTTGATTTACAAATCGGCGGCTCCGATCAATGGACGAATATCCTCTCGGGCGTCG
>JAJXUR010000037.1 GCA_021782715.1 bacterium | reverse complement strand
GCAGTCCCGCTCCATCCTTGCACGTATAAATTTCCCGTCCGTGCGTGCGCTGATATTCCGCAAGATTCCGGCGTTCATTCTGGTCACCGGTGAAGTGTGGATGGAATTCAAAATCGACAAATCCGAATCCCGAAAAGTCGGCCATGCCGACTTCATTCTCGTCACCAAACTTAGCGAGTTCGATCGAAGGTGTGCACATAATACTCCCCGCACTCGCGCCGATGAGCACACCGCCATTTGCTAGGTACTGTTCAAGAATCGCCTGAAGCCCACGCTTCCGCGCACTATCCATAAAGGTAAAGGTGTTCCCTCCCGAGAGATAGATGGCAGTATAGGAAGAAAACCCTGCGAGCATTTCATCTGTGAAAGCATCCGAGAGGTCGAAGTAGTCGACATGAATGTCGGAACTGATTGCGGAATAGTCGGAGATGGTCGACTGATAGTATGGCCGATCGCCACCCTGCGGACTTGAAGATATGTATGCCACCTTCGTGCCGCGCTTCAGAATTTCTCGGGCAATCGTGTCATGCAATCCTTCGTCGAGAGGACTCATCATGCTGAGCAAGAAAATGTTTCGAGTCATTCCGAAATGATATCAGGTTTTAAGCCATATTCTCAAAACACTTCCCACGCCCTAGGGAGGACGGGAAATCAGGAACCGGTGTATACACTGAGTTCCTCCGGTTCGATTCCTGCGCCCCTGCTCAAAATTGGATCAGTTTGGGTGTGATTGCGACACGAAAGTGTGTCGAATACGAGAGTCGGAATCGAACTGGATATATGTTGGAAATGCTACATAACAGAAAAAGCGCCCTATGTATTTAGGCGCTTTTTCTGGTGACCATGGGAGTCGGTACAGTACCGATTTTGCCATGGGGGCAGGAATGGTTCCTGCGTCACAACCGTGTTGCGGGGGCGCGAATCGAACGCGCGTCTGGAGGTTATGAGCCTCCCGAGGTACCTCTCCTCTACCCCGCTATATGTATTCTACTTTTCTTACGGGAAGCTTTGCAACTGCCCTCCCGCCTGTGGGACACAGCTCTCCTCTACCCCGCTATAATTTATATGATACGCATTTATTGGGGTTCTGCAACATTAAACCATCTTGAATTCGCGGAAGACCGACTCGTAGCGCGCTATGGTGCGCTGCGCGAGTGTCGGAGACAGATCGAACGCCGAGCCTTCATGCGCAATCTGGTTGCGCACCTTGTGTGCCTCCCACGCATCCTGGAGCGTATTGAAATCAGCTGGTTCGACCGTCTTCAACTTCTCACCGATACTGTCGCCCTCGTAGCCCTGCTTGGTCAGCATGTCACCGAGCATGATGTCGGCTTCGATGATAGCGGTGCGCCAATCGCTCGCGCTCGCGCTCTTCGCAAGCGTCTCAATGTGGAGCCAGCGCGGATTGATGCCTCCTTCTTCTTCGGGAGCGATGAGTAACGTGCCATAGTATTCGTCCTCACGCTTCCGCAATTCGAAGAGGCGCACGGTCGTATAGATGATCATGAAAAGAGCGACGACCGCGAGTGCATACCCGATGACGATGATCCAGAGCCAGAGGTTCGCGAGCCAAACGGAGAAGACTGCCGTATCTATCGAGGTCGATCCGTAACACGCGCCATGGATGCACTCATAGAGGAGACGGAACCAGTATTCGACGTTGGCCTGATTGCCCGGCATATACGCCTAGTATACTCGGTCTCGAGCAGGATTACCGAGCTTTCTCCACCGCGGACGCTACCACGAAAAGCGACTGCTCGGCTTGATGCGGCGCGGTGAAATGGATACCGACCGGGAGAATCTTCCCTTCTCGTTCTACCGTATCCATCGGAACAGACACGGCGGGCATACCAGTGAGGTTCGCGGTCACGGTGAAGATGTCCTCGAGGTACATGGAAATGGGGTCACTCTTTTCGCCAAACAGGAACGCCGGGGAGGTCGTCGTTGGGAAGGCGACGACGTCGCAAGACTCAAATGCTTCTTCATATTCGCGGCGGAGCACGCCACGTGCGGCATCGGCCTTGCGGTAGTACGCGTCGATGTAGCCCGAAGAGAGCACGAAGGTGCCGAGCAGGATGCGACGACGCGTCTCCTCTCCGAAACCCTCGGTGCGCGAGAGGAGGTAATCATCGAGCAGCGTCTTCCCGCGCGCAGCATGCCCGTAGCGGATGCCGTCGAGACGAGCGAGGTTCGCCGACACTTCCGCCGGCATGAGGACGTAGTAGGCAGCGAGTGCGTGCAAGCTCGTCGGCAGCTCTATGTCGACAAGCGCGTGCCCGGCGCTCTCTAGTTCCGCAAGCGTTGCGTCAAACGCGGCGCGCACATCCGCGTCGACGCCGGTCTCGAGCAGATGACGTGGGACGCCGATGGCAAGCTTCTCCGTGGCGACGCGCACCGGATAGAGATCGTCGGGAATAGTCGTCGAGTCGAGCGGGTCGATACCGCGGATAGCGTCGTAGAGGATGCGTGCGTCGTCTGTCGTTTTCGCCAAAGGACCGATTTGATCGAGCGAAGAACCCATCGCGATAGCGCCCGAGCGCGAGACCGCGCCGTATGTCGGTTTCAAACCAACGAGACCGGTGAGCGCCGCCGGCTGGCGGATGGAACCGCCGGTGTCAGTGCCGAGAGCGGCAATACACAGGTGAGCAGCAACCGCCGCAGCGGAACCGCCTGAGGAACCGCCAGGTACGCGAGCGGTATCGTATGGATTCCGTGTCGGACCATAGGCGGAGTGTTCAGTCGAAGAGCCCATCGCAAACTCATCCATATTGGTGCGGCCGACGAAAAGTGCGCCCGCCTCCTTCAGCTTCCGTATGACGGTCGCATCATACGTCGCACGATAGTTCTCAAGCATCTTGCTCGCTGCACTCGCGATATGCCCCTCTATCAGGATATTATCCTTTATCGCGAGCGGTATGCCGCAGAGAAGCGGCGCATCTCCCGCATTGATGCGCTCTTGTGCTGAGGCGATTGCGGAATCATCGGCATCGAAAATCTCCAGGTATGCATTCAGTTCAGGATTCCTCGCTTCGGCCGCAGCCGCACAAGCGTCCCACAGCTCGCGCACAGTGAGTTCCCGCGTGCGCAACAAGGAGGCCGCCTCCTCAATCGTCAGTTCGTTCGGTCGCTTACTCATGGGTGATGATTTGCTTCACTGAAAGCGCGTCGCCTTCCCTCGCAGGGAACTGCGCCGCGAGCGCCTCGGTGAAGGATCCGGAGGCGTGCGGAATACTGTCCGCACGCATCACATTGCGCAATGCCGGCTTCTCTCCCGCAACCTCACGCGAGATATCGAGCGCTTCGAGCTGCCCGACATATGCGAGAATAGCGTCGAATTCGCTCGTGAATTTCTCGAGCTCGGCATCCTCTATCGTGAGGCGCGCGAGCATCGCAAGCTTCTTCACCTCATCAGTCGTTGCCATTATGGAAACAGTATCACGCCGCGAGCTTTTTGAGGAATTCGGCCTCATCGACGACCGAGACGCCGAGCGTCTGCGCCTTCTCGTACTTGCTGCCCGGGTTCTCGCCCGCCACGATGAATGACGTCTTCGACGATACCGACGCAGCAACCTTACCGCCAGCACGGCGCACGCGCGCTTCGGCATCTTCGCGCGAGAGCGTCGGAAGCGTGCCGGTGATGACGACCGTCTGCCCGGACAGAGAGCCTTTCGTCGGCGCAGTGATCTTGGCTATTTTCAAATGCTTCTCGAGGCGCTCGAAGAGAGCGCGATTTTCCTGTTGTGCAAACCAAGTATGCACAGAGTTGCCGATGATAGGACCGATGCCATCGATATGAGAAAGAGTTTCTTCAGTTGCCACCCATAGCTTCGCGAGTGTCCCGAAATGCGTCGCGAGCAGATACGCCGTCTCCTCCCCCACGTGTGGTATGCCGAGTCCGACCAAAAGCCTATCAAGCGCGACTCGCGCGGCGGCGGCAATACCACTGATGAGGTTCGCAGCTTTCGTTTCTTCGAAACCTTCAAGTTCGAGCAGTTCGTCTCTCGTGAGATCGAAGATGTCGTCAAAATCGGAGATGAGCTCGTGCTCCATAAGGAGCCGCACCGTCTCTCGACCCATGCCATCAATATCGAGCGCGCTCTTTCCGACGAAGTGAATGAGTTTACGCGCCTGCTGCTCAAACGAACCGGCGACTTTGCATCGGTGCGCCGCTTCGCCTGGGATGCGTTCAATCGCCCCTTCGCCGCCGCACAAGGGCGAGTGCGTCGGGAATGTCCATGCCGCAGTCCTCGCAGGGCGAAGCTCTTTCAAAACCGCGACAATCTCAGGGATGATGTCGCCCGCCTTCTGCAATATCACCGTGTCGCCGATACGTATGTCTTTCTCCCGTATAAAATCCTCATTATGCAGCGTCGCGCGCGCAACCACAGAACCCGCGACCGCGACACTTCGCAAATGTGCGACCGGCGTAAGCTTGCCGGTGCGGCCGACCTGGAGCGTGATATCCTCAACGATCGTCTGCACCTGCTCCGGCGGGAACTTGTACGCGATACCGAAGCGCGGCGCTTTGCCGGTATAGCCGAGCATCTCCTGTACCGCGTGTGACTCGACCTTGAGAACCACACCATCGATCTGGTAGTCGACCAGATCACGCGCGCTTCCCCGCCAATGCTCCCAATAGGCGAATACCTCATCGAGCGTCTCCGCGTGCCGGTGTTCGCCATTCACCGGCAAGCC
>JAJXUR010000036.1 GCA_021782715.1 bacterium | reverse complement strand
TGCGAATAGCACCTACGGATTCTCAGTTCGTCTCCCGAGCGGCTACACGACCGATGCGTCGTACCGTTTCCAGGAGTTCGGCCCGGGCAAAGATATTGCGGGCATCAAATTCACCATCCCGTCGTCGATGGCGACGGGGACCAATCTCGGTCGCGACACGTATCTGAGCGTCGAGGAGGTCCCGAATGCGCGTACGTGCTCCGCCTCTCTTTTCCTAGAGAAGGTGAAGCCGCACACCGAGACCGATAACGGCACTACCTATTCGGTCGCGTCTGCCGCGGGGGCCGGCGCCGGCAACCGCTACGGCGAGACCGTGTATGCAATTCCGGGTACGAGCCCCTGTATCGCAGTGCGTTACTTCATCCACCACATGGTGTTCGAGAATTATCCGGCAGGCACGGTGCGGCAGTTCGACAAACAGGCGATACTCGACCAGTTCGACGCTATCCGCCACACGCTCATCATCCGGTAGATCTCCGTTGCTCGCTGCTAATGGCCTCGAGCGCATCGGCGAACGCACGCATCCGCGCTTCCAGACTTTCCTTCAACGGCAAATCTGACGCGAAGCATGCTACTAGTTCTGCCACCACGCAACTAGTTTGACACAAGCGCAATATGCTAGTAACCTGTTATCACGTAACGCATGTGCGCTACTTGCCGCGTGGCGTTCTGCCACAGGGCGTAATCGAGAAGGGAGTTAGAAATGGACAAGGAAGTTTTGCAGAAGTTCTTCTTCGAAGCGATGCGGCATTCGTGCCGCTTCGACATAGCAAGGAACATCGTTCTCGGGCCAGGTCGTCCCCGTATAGAATTCATGGACGACTTTTTCCGTTTCGAGGAATGGTATGACGTGTCCCGTGACGGGTCGATGCGGCTGGACGGCGAAAGGAAGATATTTTTCCTCGGCGAATCAAGCCCGGCGTGGTCCATGCAGTATCGAGGGTATTGGCGGGAAGAGGACATTTCGTTCCTTCATCGGGCGCTCCTTGAGGAATACAAAGATGATCACTTCACCGGCGGCAGAGGGCCGAACCGCTATTCCGAGGATAAATTGACCTATGAAAATAGGACGTTTCCCTCGAAGATCGATAAATCGTGCGGGCACGAGAAAGTGTACCGCAAGGAGGGAGAGCTCTTTATGATCCTCGGGCATTATATCTACTTCGGCGGGACGTCAGAAAGCTTCCTATCGATTGCGGCTTGAAGCGGCTCGCTGATCCGGCGCCGGCACGAAGTGCCGGCGTTTTCATTTTTGGCGCTTTATGCGCGCGTCGGCTAGAATGTACGCACCATGGTGACCAAACATCACGCGGCAATCGTAGGCGTCGCGGCGCTTGCGCTCGCGCCGGTGTTCGTGTTGAGCTACACCAACCTCGCCACGACTGAATATCAGTCAGCCGATGCTAATGCACCGGAACGCTTCATACCGCTGCCCGCGCTCAACCGAGCCGACTACGATGCTCGCCTCCGCGCGCTCGCGCACTTGAAGCCGCTTGCTTTTGCGACCACGTCGCCGCAGGAACTCGCGTCGGCGGACGTGGCGCTCCCAACATCCTCGACAGCAAGTTCGACGAAGATTGCGACCTCGACGCCGCATCTCTGGCCCGTGAGCACGGTGTATCCGGACGCGGGCGCCATCCTGCCGTTCAAGCGCATCGTCGCGTACTATGGCAACTTCTATTCAAAAGGGATGGGTGTGCTCGGCGAATATCCGCCTGATACCGTACTCGCCATGCTTGCGAGCACGACGGCGAAGTGGGCCGCGGCTGATCCGACGACGCCGGTCCTCCCGGCCATCCAGTACATCGCGGTGGTGGCGCAAGGGAGCGCGGGCAAAGAAGGGAAGTACATCCTTCGCATGCCCGACGATCAGATCGACAAGGCGCTCGGCATGGCCAACCAGATGCACGGCATCTTGATTCTCGATGTGCAGGTGGGTCTCAGTACGGTGCAGCACGAGCTTCCGATGCTCGACAAGTATCTCGCGATGCCGAATGTCGAGCTCGCCATCGATCCTGAGTTCTCCATGAAGTATGGCAATCCACCTGGCACAGTGATCGGCACGTTCGATGCAACGGACATAAATTATGCGGCGCAGTACCTCGCGAGCATCGTGCGCGCGAACCATCTGCCGCCGAAAGTGCTCGTCGTGCACCGCTTCACGCCCGAGATGGTGACGAATTATAAGAAGATACAGCCGTTGCCGAAAGTGCAGATAGTGATGGATATGGACGGCTGGGGCTCGCAGGCGAAGAAGAAGGGCACCTATCAGCGTGTCATCACTTCGGAGCCGGTGCAATTCACAGGCATCAAACTCTTCTACAAGGCCGATCTGAAGCCGCCCTCTACCGGCATGCTCACCACGAGCGACGTGCTCAGCCTCATGCCCGCGCCGATCTACGTGCAGTATCAATAGTTACTTCTCTCCTTTCAGGATTATCTTCTCGTCGAATCCTCCTCGCTCCTCAAGTTTCTTCAAGCGCAGCTCCTCGACCTCTCGGTACTCGGGTAATTTGCGGAGCGCTGCAATGACCTCCAAGACATCCGCCAGCTCTTCCGGGTCGCCGGCCTCGGTGAATTCATTGACCTCTTCGGATAGTTTCTTAATCAATTCTCTCCGGTATTCTTCAGGCGAGGCAACCCGTTTTTCATAAGTGACGCCTTTGCTATCTAGTATCGCAGGGATCTTGTTCCTCACCAGTTTGTTGTAGCCTTCCATGATATAGGAGTATACTCTATCGCATATGAACACCAATGACATGAGCAACAAGTTCTTCTTACCAGCAGCAGTTATCGTCGCGGGGCTCTTTATCGCGGGCGCGGTCATCTGGAGCGGCTCGCATCCGGCACAGGCTCCGGGTACGACCGGCACCGGCGCCGCGCCGGTAATCGCTGTTAATATTAAAGATGTGAAGACGGACGGGGACCCTTTCATCGGCCAGGCGAATGCGCCGATCACTATTGCTGAGTGGTCGGACTATCAGTGTCCGTATTGCAAGCAGTTCGAAGTCACGACTTTGCCGCAGATTATCCAGAATTATGTGAGCGCCGGCAAAGTGAAGATCGTCTTCAAGGATTTCCCTTTCCTCGGTCCTGATTCGATGGTCGATGCGGAATACGCGCGTGCCGTATGGGCACTGTATCCGGAACAGTTTGGCGCATGGCGCACGGCACTGTTTTCACAAGAGCCGCAAGAGAATAGTCTGAACGCTGCTGATAATCTCGCTTTCGTCCTTAAGACGACCGGTTCAGTGAACGGTATCGACGTGAATAAAGTCAAAGCGGATGTTACTGCACATCAGGCAGCGTACGATACTGCTATTAATGCGGATAAATCAGAAGCTGCAAATTTCGGCATCCAGGCGACGCCGTCATTCGTGGTTGGCACGCAAATGATCGCTGGTGCGTATCCGTACGCAACGTTCCAGACAGCCATCGACGCAGTCTCGAAGTAAGCGGGGGAGAGAGAACGCGCGACCGGCTCTGCCGGTCGCGCGTTTGAATTATCTCCTCGCATGTTGTAAAAGGATGACAGGGCAGGCAGCGTCCACTCAACTTTTCTGGAGGGAATTGCAATGAACAAGCTCCTTGTAATCGTTCGTCACGGCGAGTATGGGAATGGAGAACACTCATCGCTCTCGGAATCGGGTCGGAAGCAGATCGAAAGCCTCAAGAGGGTTATCGATGCTCTCGTTGCGGAGACTTTCGGGGATGAAAAGTCAACCAGAGTCGGTATCTGTTTCTCTCGATTCCCCCGAGCCGTTGAATCAATCCAGGGACTCGCGATGAAGCGTGACGATATCATTATGACAAACCTGTACATGGTCGAACGAAAGGACATTCGCGAGCCGCACAAGATCCTTGAGAAAGTAATGGGAATTGGATCTGTTTGCGACGCGAGCGTCGTTACTATCGTAGTCCACGGTGAAATGCCTGCCGTTCTTGCGGAGACAGCACACGAATTCGTCACAGGAAAGAAGTTCGCCAATGAGTTGCCGCGTGTCGGCACGGGACGTGGGTTCGTCGTCAACATGGTTACTGGGGAAGTCATGCCCATAGGATGGGACTCGCTGGAAAAGAAAGAGCGTCCGCCTTGAAAACCCACCGAAAAGGACAATAAGTCCGCTTCGGTGGGTTTATTGTTTCTATGCGGTACTATATGAATATGAACGTCGTCCTCATCGCGCTCGCCGCTTCGGTCGCTACCTTTATCGGCGGCTCATTTGCACTCAAGTTCCGCGATAAGCTCCACCTCATCCTTGGTTTCTCGGCCGGAGCGGTCGCCGGCGTCGCTCTCTTCGACCTCCTGCCGGAAGCGATCGACCTTGGCACGCGTTACCATGCCGCATCGACGGTCGCGCTCGCGATCGCTATCGGCTTCTTTGGCTACCTTATCCTCGACCGGCTCATCCTGCTTCACACGCACGAAGAGGACGATGAAATGAATGCGCCACGCGGCTTCTTCGGAGCTCTCACGCTCTCGGCGCACAGTTTCCTCGACGGCGTCGCCATCGGCATCGGCTTCCAGGCGTCAGCGGCTGTCGGCGCCATCGTCACCGCGGCGGTGCTCACCCATGATTTCTCAGACGGCATCAACACCGTGAACCTCGTTTTGCGCAACGGCGGGAGTTGGAAAACCTCATTCCGGTGGCTTCTGGCTGATGCGGCCGCACCGCTCCTCGGCGCCGCCTCGACGCTCCTCTTCCGCATCCCCGATACGGTTATCGGTCTCGTGCTCGCGCTCTTTGTGGGTTCCTTCC
>JAJXUR010000035.1 GCA_021782715.1 bacterium | reverse complement strand
TGGGTGCGACGGGAGGCGGCGGGGGCGGCGTCACCGTCACGGTCGCGGTGCACGTTGTCTGCCCGCCCGGGCCGGAGACAGTCATTGTATAGCCGGTCGTCGCGGTCACAGACACCGACTGCGACCCGCCGCTCGCCGAGACACTGCCGACGCCATTATCGATGGTAGCGCCCGTCGCAGCAACCGTCGTCCATGCGAGCGTCGAAGAGCCACCGCCGGCAGGAAGCGTCGCGGGACTCGCAGAAAGCGTGCAGGTCGGTACTGGCGGAAGTGGTGGGGGTGGTGGTGGGGGTGGGGGGGGGGTGGGGGGGGGGGGGGGGGTGGTGGTGCAATGACGCAACACGCCTGAGCAAACGGAACATTGATGACCCCTGCCGCCATGCCAATACCGAATCCGATACCGACAACGCCGATAAACGTCAAAATGCCTGCGGTAAGTCCGCGGTGCGTGGGTAGATATGAAATGAATGAATTTGTTTTTGACATAAGAGAAAACGGTATGGAGAGGGAAAGAGTATGAAGCGTGCAGCTTCTTCTTTCCCCCGAGAAAAACACAGAGGCTTCGTTCAATAGTGAAGCACCCCTGAAAGGGAGCGGTCGAGCATCCCTATGGGGAGCGTCCGCTCAATCTCGCTCTTTCTGACGATGTCAAAGCGAGAAACGGCCTGCCAATCTTCGTATCCGGAAATAGAAACCGGATACACGCCGACATCGACGCAGTACAACATCCACCGTACTGCCCACGACAGAGGAAGAGAGACATACCCCACGCCGTCTTGCAGACGGAATGAGAGAACGCCCTTAGGTTCCTCTCCCGGGAGACCGACCGCGTGCGCGAGTCTCGCAGGAGGGTATTCTTCCCCTTGCTCGCAAGATTCGCAGCGATGGAACGGCTTCCGGAAACCCTTCGCGTCGATGACGCCGAAACAAGGATCGGTACTGATCGCTTCAAGATCATTTTCTGACGCATCGAGATGCGCCGAGACATGCACTCGATGCCGCTTGTCCCAGACGACCCCCGGCGTGTGCCGATAGTCGAACGGGATGCGATAGCACGTGTTCGCTTGTGGCATTCGTACCGACCAATTGTTGCAGATTTTCGGCAAGTAGACGGTGTAGATTTCCCCCTGCCACGAGACCTGCCACTTCTCAGCCGGGGCTGCGTATTCCATCTTGCCGCTTATCGGCGGCTTGACGAATGCGACGACCACATTGCGGTGGACGACACTGCCTCTCGAAAGCATGGCCGAGAGATGGGTGCCGTTCGTGAGCCGCACCTCTCTACCCGGCTTCTTCGTCGCTTCCCTGAGAAGCTTCACGACCGGGCCCGGGAGACCGAGCTCGCGAAATGCGCTTTCGCGTGTCCGCATCGCCTCAGAACGCGACGGCGCGTATGGCGCAGCACCGAAGTGCCGCCACGGGAACTCCGCCCCGGTGGCATGAGCCTCCGGTGATAATGCCGCCGCAATAAGGACAACGATGATTGCCGTTCCCATAATGGCTCCGATGACAGCGAGCGCGACCTGTGCTGCTTTCTTGCTAGACTTCTGAGCCATGATGACCTCTCCTTCCGATAGGGTCGCGCGGGCGACTGATTGATTGAAAGAACTTCTCCTCGCACTTTTTTGCGGGGAGTCGCTTGATTTCCGGCGTTAACCGGAAATCAAGCGACTCCCGACAAGATCAGCGACCACGATGAAACGATCCGTCTTCGTTGCGAACGAGTTACACGTCACGAGCGTGAGCTCTCGACCGGCGATTGCGAGCGGGATGCCAGCATCACTCGCCGCGCTTTCCTTCGAAACACTCCGTACGCGGTAGGTATACACTGCGTCCGTAGAGTACACCGTAATCACATCTCCCGCGACCAGTTTCTGAATACCATCGAACGTCTTATAGGCCTGGTTGCCGACGATGGGCAGATAGCTTGAATGACCGAAGAGGACGACGTTGCCAATCTCGCCGAGCGAGGCCGACGTCGGATACCGTACGGCGCCATTAAGCAGGAATCCATCGAGGACCTCGATACTGGTTGTCGTCGGGTTCGCGATGCTCGCCGAAAGATTGATTGCCGGAATCGTTATCTTCAACGGCTCCTCGATGCCGAGAATCGGCGCTGAAGACGTCGCGATGACTGCGGTGCTCGCGAGCGATAGTGTCGATGTACGTGGCACGCTAGGCAATACGTCGAGCTTCCAAAGCACGAAGACCGTCCCCAGGAAGACGAAGATAGACAGGCCGAGAAAATACCATTTCCTCTTATAGGCCTGCCCACCAATGCGTACGAGCCATACGGCTGTTGTGATATGCCAATCCATAGAGTCTCTTATAAAGAAATACACCACAATGGCCAATATGTCAATTTGACATCTAAATAAGCCAATGTTATATAAGAACTATCGTATGAACACTTTTGGAACGAATTCACCCTCCCGCCAGGCGGCCGTGCACGGCCTGGCAATAACCGGCTTTATCACGCTCATGCTGCTCGGCATGTGGCTTGCCGTCTATTCGGCGCGTTTCGTCCCGTCGGTCGTCGGTCGCATCGGCACCGCTGCCGTATATCTCGGTTCGGTCTTCACGCCCTCTCCAGCGGCTTCCCTCTCGGTCGTCCCCACTGCTTCGACGACCATCCCGTTCGGTACCGCGAGCTCGACTATCTCCACGAACATCCCGACGACTGCTTCCCCTGCCACAGCCGTACCAAAACCAATCATACCGAGCGCGGGCGCAGCGACAACTGGTACCTATCTGCTCGACGCGACCACGACGCCATCCGCAGCGACTCTTTCCGGGCTTCCCGACCTCGTCGTCAAGATAGACGCTGTCGGCTACCTCGCGACAAGCTCGGCGGAGTCCTTCGTCGCAACTTCGACCGTCCCTACCGGCAGCCGCCCGGCAGTTCGCTTCACCATTAAAAACATCGGTACCAACATGACCGGCGCATGGCGCTGGAGCGCGACCATCCCGGCGCAAACAGCCTATACGTATCAATCAACTCCTCAGCAATCACTCGCACCGGGCGATAGTATCGATTACACGATGGGATTCGATCAGGCTGATACCGGCGCAGACAAGATCATTTCCATTACCGCAAACTTCGATAACGCTATCAAAGAATCGAATAGTGCGAACGACAGCGCCTCGACGACGGTCACCGTCCTCGGGAATTAACTGGCCGGGAAGCGAAAACGCGCCGCGGTTCCTTGCCGCGGCGCGTTTTCGCTTATGCGCTTTTTAGACGTCAAGATTCGCGAGACGCGCGTTCGACTGGATGAACGATTTGCGCGCGGCGACGTCGGTTCCCATGAGGATGTCGAAGATGCGGTCGGCCGCCTCAGCGTCATCGACGCTCACTTGTTTCAACACGCGGCGTCCGGGGTCCATAGTCGTCTCCCAGAGCTCTGCAGCGTTCATCTCGCCGAGACCTTTGTAGCGCTGCACGCTGGCTTTTGTCGGTTTTTTTGCTATCACGGCTTCCTCCTCTTCCGGAGCAGCATCGTCACCCTCTCCCACAAGCGCTACCTCGGTCGGCGCGACGCCGAGTTCCTTGAGCGCCGCTTCTTTCTCAGGATCGGAGTACGCATACATGACGGTCTTCCCTTTCGATATCTTATAGAGAGGCGGTTGCGCAATGTAAATATAGCCGCCGTCGATGATGGCGCGGAAATGACGATAGAAGAGCGTCAGGATGAGCGTGCGGATGTGCGCGCCGTCGACGTCAGCATCGGTCGCAATGATTATCTTGTGATAGCGCAGCTTCGAGAGGTCGAAGACATCGCCGACCGCTGTACCGAGCGCCACCACGAGGTTCCGCACCTGTTCCGAAGCGAGCATCTTGTCGATACGGGCGCGTTCGACATTGAGGATCTTTCCGCGAAGCGGCAGGATAGCCTGCGTGCGTCGGTCGCGACCCATCTTCGCGGTGCCGCCGGCGGAGTCTCCTTCTACGATGAAGAGCTCGCTCTCCACGGCGCTCTTGGTCTGGCAGTCAGCGAGCTTGCCTGGGAGCGTCATGCCCTCGAGGGCGCCCTTACGGAGCACCGAGTCCTTTGCGGCTTTCGCAGCCTTGCGCGCCTTCAAAGCGAGAAGGACCTTGTTGATGATGGCACGAGCATCGTCGGGATTCTCCTCAAGGAAAGCGTTCAATGCTTCGCCGAAGACCGCCGACACCGCGCCCTGCGCCTCCGTCGATCCAAGCTTGCTCTTAGTCTGGCCCTCGAACTGGATCTCGGGGAGCTTCACCGACACCACCGCCGTAATACCCTCGAGCACGTCGTCGCCCGTGAAGTTCTCATCCTTCTCTTTCAGGATGTTCGCGGTGCGGCCATAGGTATTGAGCGCGCGAGTGAGCGCTGTCTTGAAGCCGGTGATGTGCGTCCCGCCCTCACTGTTATAGATATTGTTTGCAAAAGCGGTGATCCTCGGGGTTATATCGTCAACGTATTGGAGCGCCACCTCGACCGCCACCTTATCTTGCTCACGGTCGACGTAGAAGATGTTCTTATGCACCGGCGTCTGGTGCCGGTTATAGAAAGCGACAAGCGACTTCAGCCCGCCCTCGAAGTAGAACGTGGTCGATGGCACATCGAGTTTTTGCTCGCGCAGGAATATCGTCTCGGTCTCAAATGCCTCCTGTGCGGCGCGTGCATCAACCACCGCGATGCGCACACCCTTTACCAGATAGGCCTGCTGTCGAAGCCGTGTTTCGATCTTCTCCAGATCGAAGACGATACCCTCCTTGAAAATCGTGATGTCCGGCTTGAAGAGAACGATCGTGCCGTGCTCTTTACTCGTGCCGACCTTCTTCACCTT
>JAJXUR010000003.1 GCA_021782715.1 bacterium | reverse complement strand
TCTCCGGTTTCGCTTTCCCCTTCCTCATACTCTTCGTCCCGGGAGGCATCGTCTACGCTATCCTCATCCACATGCTCTTCTATGTGATCTCCGGTATCTTCTTCGCGAAACTGCCGCGTCCGGGCGCGGCCATCACGCGCGAATTCAGCGGGGCCTGACGCAAGAGGAACGAGAAAACGCCCCCTAGGGGGCGTTTTCTCGTTCCTCCGAACTCAAATCTACTTAACGGCGTCCTTGAGCGCCTTCGCTGGGCGGAATTTCGCGGTGCGAGTCGCGGCGATCTGGATGGTCTCGCCGGTGCGCGGGTTGCGGCCCTGGCGTGCCGGGCGTGCCTTCGTCGCGAAGATGCCGAGACCAGCGATCGAGACTTCGTCACCGCCCTTGAGGCCGTGCACGATCGAATCGATGACCGTCTCGACGGCACGCTCCGCATCGGCCTTCGTCGAGCCGAGAACACCGTGCACCTTGTCGACAATATCTGCTTTGTTCATGAGTATCTGCTACCTGATAATCCCGCGGGCGCAAAGCGAAGGCGGGTATGCCACAAAGTATAGGAAATGGGCCACATTACGCAATAGGCCTTGCCAACTATGCGTGGACAGCGCGAAATCCTAAAAATCGACTACCGAGCAAACTCGACGACGCGGTTCTCACGGATGATGTTCACCTTTATTTCGCCCGGATATTTCAGCTCATCCTGCACGCGCATCGCGATGTCGCGAGCGAGTTTGTGCATCGCGATGTCGGATACCTTGCCGGGATTCACGAAGACGCGTATTTCACGGCCGGCGGCGATGGCGTACACTTTCTCGACGCCTTCGAAGGTCGCGGCGAGACGTTCCAGGTCGCCGAGGCGCTCGAGGTAGCGGTCCACCGTGTCGCGCCTGGCACCCGGGCGGCCGCCCGAGATTGCGTCGGCCACCTGCACAATGACCGATTCCGGCGTTTCATACGGGTATTCGTCGTGGTGCGCCTGCATCGCGCGTATGACGCGCGTATCGACGCCGAATTTCTCGAGGATGCGACGACCGATCTCGACGTGCGTGCCCTGCACTTCATGGTCGACCGCCTTGCCGATGTCATGGAGGAGAGCACCGGCGCGGGCAATGGCCGGGTCAGCGCCGAGCTCGACAGCCAGCATACCGGCGATGTGCGCCATCTCTACGGAGTGCTGGAGGATGTTCTGACCGAAACTCGTACGGAAATGCAAACGGCCCAGGAGAGCGATGAGCTTCGGATCAAGGCCGACGACGCCGGCTTCATACGCCGCTTCTTCGCCTTTCTGTTTCGTGAGGTCGGAAACCTCGGCGCGCGTCTTTTCGACGACCTCTTCTATTTTCGCAGGCTGGATACGACCATCAGCGATAAGCTTCTCAAGCGCTATCTTTGCGATAGCGCGGCGGAGCGGATCGAAGGAGGAGAGCGTGATCCGATCCGGCACATCGTCGATGAGCACGTCGACGCCGGTGGCGCGCTCAAAGGCCTTGATGTTGCGGCCTTCCTTGCCGATAATTTTCCCCTTCATTTCCTCTGAGGGGATAGTGACTGAGAGCGACATCACTTCGGCGTTCACCGCATTCCCGAGCCGGTGGATAACGGTAGTGAGGATATCGCGCGCCTTCTCTTCGAGACGCTCGCGTCCGTTCGCCGCGAGTTTCTGCAAACGCAAGAGGATTGCCTCCTCGTGGGTACGTTCGATTTCGGAGAAGAGCTCTTCGCGTGCCTTGTCCGCCGACAGATGTGCGACATTCGCGAGCTCTTTGGAGCGTCGCACAGAGAGATTCTCTGCTTCGTTCTTCAAACGGGTCGCTTCCTGTTCGCGAGCGCGCACCTCAGCCTCCTTCTCATCGAGATCGCGCTGGCGAGAATCGATGAACTCTTCGCGCGTCGCGAGCCGCTCCTCGCGGGCGGTAACCTTCTCTTCGCGCTCCTCAATCGGGATAAGTCGCTCGGTCTCGACGACGGCAACGCGGAACTGCGCATCCGCGAGTATCTTCGCAGCCTGCTCCTTCGCGTGGAGCAGCTTTTGCTTGGTATCGAGCTCAACCGAGCCGCGCTGCGCGAGGCCGATGAGGACGCGGAGCACATAGCCGAGCGCGATGCCGCCGACGCCCGAGAGCGCCAGCATAATCAGGATGATTTTGAGTGACATGGCCCGTAGTGGTTAATCCGGGATGCCGAGAGGGCAGGCCGGCGAGAGTTCTAAGAGAGAAGGGGAGCGGCAGGGCTTTCGGAGCAGTCAATCAGCGGAGCGGTATGAAGGGACTCTACCACAAAGGGAAAGCGCCGGCGAAGCCGGCGCTTTCCCTTTGATTATGAGCCGTAGAGCTCGCTGTGCGTGCCAATGTCGATAAGTTTCGCGATATCCTGATCAAACATTTCATACACAATCCGTATATCGCCAGTTACATTTATACTCCGCTGATTCTGATGTTCGCCACGGAGCGAATGATCATTAAGTAGCGGATGAAATGGATCAGAGACAAACAGGCGCAGACGCTCTTCAGCTTGCCTTCTCACTGACACTGATAACTTCCGAAAGTGTCTATCGAAGCGCTGTGAGCGAGCGAAACGCATGTCTAACGATTTAAATCAGCAATAAGATCATCAACGGAATCAAATATCTTATCCTTCCCGCTTTGCCACTCCTTATGAGCCTCAACGATCGACTTCTTCAACCGCGCCGTCGGTTTCAGAGTAAGCGCGAAGCGGCGGTTCTCTACAGTATTGAGCAGGAACGAATTGATCATCGTCCCAAGAGGGATACCGAACTCTGCAGCCGTCCGCTTCGCGCGCTCCTTGAGCTTCTTATCTATCTTCACCGTGAGCAAGGTCTTGGTATTCGTAGCCATATACCGAAGTATATACTTCGGTATAGTCGCGTCAAGTGTGAAAACGGCGGACCGAAGGTCCGCCGTTTTTCTTTGCCTATGCTTTTATTTACGCGAAGACCTTGTCGACGATGCCATATTTCTTGGCCTCGTCGGCGGTCATGAAGAAGTCGCGCTCGACGTCCTTCTCGATCTTCGCAAGCGTCTGGCCAGTGTTCTTCGCGAGGATACGATTGAGGGTCGCGCGGAGCTTCAATATCTGCTTCGCGGTGATCTCTATGTCGGTCGCCTGGCCCTCGGCGCCGCCGTGCGGCTGGTGGATCATCACTTCGGAGTTGGGGAGCGAGAATCGCTTGCCCTTCTCGCCCGAAGAGAGGATGACCGCGGCAGCGGAGGCCGCCATGCCGACGCACACCGTCGAAACATGCGGCTTCACATGATTCATCGTGTCCACGATCGCGAGACCGGCGGTCACGACGCCGCCTGGGCTATTGATGTAGAGCGAGATGTCCTTCTTCGCATCCTCCGACTCGAGGAAGAGGAGCTGGGCGATGACGAGGTTCGCGACATCATCATCGATAGGGCCACCGAGGAAGATGATGCGCTCCTTGAGGAGGCGCGAGTAGATGTCGTAGGCGCGTTCGCCGAATTGGCTCTTCTCGATGACCATCGGGACCATCATCGAGGAGCTCGGTTGTGTGTGTTTCATAGGAAATGAATTATAAGACTCACTTGGCGACTGTCGATGGGGGGTACTGCTGCTCCTGCGCGATACGCTTACCCCAGGCGTAGAAGGCGCCGACGATGACCATCACGACGATGATGACAATCGAGATGAGCACGCCCCACTGCTGCTGCTTGGAGGAGGGGACACCGGGGAGGAGCTCTTCCTGGATAGCGACCTGTGGCTCCGGCTCGATTGGCGCCGATTCGGCTGCGGCAATCGGCTCTTCCGGCGGAAGCAGTTTCTCGTCCTCCATATTATTTCGACTCCGTGTACAGCTTCCGGGCGCGCTCGAATGCCGCTTCGGCTTCGGTACGGCCCTGGAACTCCCCGATGGAGACCTCCTTCTTCTGTATTTGTTTGTAGGTCACGAAGAAGTGCGCGATCTCCTTCAGCGTATGCGGATTGATGTCGCTCAGATCCTTGATCTCAGCGAAGCGCGGATCATCTGCCGGGACCGCGAGGACTTTCTCATCGGCCTCTCCACCGTCCACCATCGGCATGATGGCGACCGGGCGGGCGCGCACGAGCACACCGGGGAAGAGCGGAACCGTGGTAAGCAGCACGACGTCGAGCGCATCGCCATCATCCCACAACGTCTGCGGCACGAAGCCGTAGTCGAAGGGATACGTCTGTGCCGTGTGCAGCACCCGGTCGAGGGCGATCATGCCGGTTTTCTTGTCTATCTCGTACTTGTTCTGCGAGCCGTGAGGTATCTCGACGATGACATTCATCTCTTCCTTCGTGCCTGGGTCGATATCGTGCAATAGGTTCATATATTTTTAGTATACCGCACCTTGTCGTGCGCGATTATTCGTCCTTCGCAGCGTCGCGATCTTCCGACTTATCGGCGGCCGTCTCATCGCTCGCGGGAAGCCCGACAAGCTCTTCTTCAGCAGGAAGGACCGTTTCCTGCGGCGCCTCGTCGGTGACGATCTCGATACTCTCCGTCGGCATGACACCTGCCTCCTCGGCGGGATCTTTCTCCGACTCATTGATGGCCACCGATTCACCATTGCTCTCGGCGACTTCGACGCCCGCCGCAGAGACGATGTCGATGTTCCAACCCGTGAGTTTCGCCGCAAGGCGGACGTTCTGGCCGCCACGACCGATGGCGAGCGACTGCTCGTCTTCGGCGACCGTAACCGTCGCGCGGTGCTCAGCTTCGTCAAGAACGACGTCAATCGGGGTAGCGGGGGAAAGCGCCTCCTTCACGAACTCCTTCGCATCGTCATTCCACTCGATGATGTCGATGCGCTCACCGCCGAGCTCACTCATGACGGTCGAGACGCGCACGCCGCGCTGACCGACGAGAGAGCCGACCGGGTCGACATGCGGATCAATAGAAGAGAGAGCGATCTTGGTGCGGCTGCCCGGCTCGCGGGCAAGTGCCTTAATCTCAACAGCGCCTGAGGCGAGTTCCGGTGCCTCGAGCTCGAAGAGCTTCACGACGAACTTCGGGTGCGCGCGCGAGAGGCGCAGGTACACGCCGCGGAAGCCCTCATCAACCGCGTAGAGATACGCGCGGATGCGTTCGCCCATGCGATACCGCTCGCCCGGGATCTGTTCCTCGTACGGGATGATGCCGGTCGTGCGACCGAGGTCGACGAATATCGCACCGCGCTCGATGCGCTGCACGATACCACCCACGATCTCGCCCTTCTTCTCGCCGAACTCCTCCATCATGGAGAGCTTCTCGGCCTCGCGCACTTTCTGGATGACGACCTGCTTGGCAGTCTGCGCCGCGATACGGCCGAAGTCATCCTGCGGCTCGAGCGGGAAGATAATCTCCTCGCCCACGGCTGCGCCGCGCTTCATGAGCTTCGCGTCCGCGATGAGGATATGCTTCTCCGCGTCAAAACGGGGAAGCTCGCCCTCTTCGAGCTGCTCTTCTTCGGCGTGGAAAGCATGCGGATGCGGATGCTCGAGAGAGACTTCCTCACCCTCCGTCGGGAAGCGGACCGTGTTCTCGTCCACAACGGTCTTCACCTGCTCGAACGCGATAGTACCGGCATTGAGATCGAGTTTCGCCCGCACGACCTGTCCGCGCTTTCCGTATTCGCGCTTGTACGCGGTCGCCATGGCATTCTCGATAGCATCGACCATCGTCGCCCGGCTTATACCGCGATCCTCAAACTCTCCGAGCACGGCACCCATGGTTTTCAAATCAATCATATGGAATGTGTATGTCTCTGCTAATAGTCCTATTCTAACAAAAATGTCCGCGGAACGGACATTCAAGGTGATGATAGTATACCAGAACCGACCGCGGAGTCAATCATGGCTGCGCCGCGACCTGCGCGGACTCCGTCTTGTAGAGAGGATATCCCATACTCGCCCTATTGCACGCCGTATGGCTGGCATCTCGCGAGGTATACTGCATGCTATATGCATGTCTCAGAAGGAGAGCTGAAAGAATTCATCACCGATTCAGGGCTCGTCGCGAAGAAGGAGATCGACGATGCCGCCGTCGAGGCGGCGAAGCGTGGACAATCGCTCGGCGACATCCTTGTCTCGCGTGGATCATTGACCGAGGATGCGCTTCGCCGCATCCAGGCGTACGTGCTCGGAATCCCTTTCGTCAACCTGAAAGAGTATAAAATCCCGACTGACATCCTCGCTCTCATACCGGAACCCATTGCGCGCACGCATAACATCATCGCGTATAAGAAAGATGCCGGCTCGCTTGAGGTCGCGATGCTCGACGCCGAAGATCTCGCGTCCATCGAAGCTATCGGCAAGAAGACGGGGCTCAAGATACTAGCGCGGCTCACCGACACCGAGAGCATCAAGTATGCGCTCCTCCAATACCAGAAATCACTCAAGGACGAATTCGGCGACATCATCTCGACGGAAGCAGGGAAGATTCGTGTCATCGCAGAAGGAGGGAAAGATCTCTCAGGCGACGACCTCAAGAAAATGGCCGAGGATCTGCCAATCGTGCGCATCGTCGACACGCTCTTGCGGCACGCTATCGTGCAAGGCGCGTCCGACATCCACATCGAGCCCCAAGAAGACCAAGTACTCGTCCGGTACCGCATCGACGGCATCCTCCATGATGCGATGACCTTGCCCAAGGCCGCCGCCGCCGGCATCATCGCTCGCATCAAGGTACTCTCAAACCTGAAGCTTGATGAGAAACGCCTCCCGCAGGACGGACGATTCAAAATGGAGACCGAGGCGGACCGCGTCTCATTCCGCGTCTCAATCCTACCGACATTCTTCGGCGAGAAGACCGTCATGCGCCTCTTGCGCGAGACCGGTGAAGGATTCACGCTCGAGGCGCTCGGCTTCCACGGCGAGAATACCGAACGCATCCATCACGCGCTCAAGCAGACGACTGGCATCATCCTCATCAGCGGTCCGACCGGCTCCGGAAAGACGACGACGCTCTACACGATGCTCGACATCCTCAACCGGCCTGACGTAAATATCTCGACTATCGAGGATCCGATTGAGTACCAGATGAAGCGCGTCAACCAGACACAAGTGAACCCGCAAATAGGCTTCACGTTCGCCAATGGCCTCCGCTCGCTCGTGCGCCAGGACCCGGACATCATCATGGTCGGCGAGATCCGCGACAGCGAGACTGCCTCGCTTGCCATCAACGCGGCTCTCACCGGCCACCTCGTCCTCTCGACCATCCACACCAACAGCGCCGCCGGAGCGATACCGCGCCTCATCGACATGGGTGTCGAGCCATTCCTCTTAGTCTCGACCATTCGCGTCATCGTCGGCCAGCGACTCGTGCGCAAGCTCTGTGAGGGTAAAGAGGCCTACGCCCTCGACGCGAGCGCACGGGCGAAAGTCGCAAGCGATGCCGAGTTCGCCATTGCCTTCAATGCGCTCACCGACGAGAAGATCGTGAAGGCCGGATCGAAACTCAACGACATCCCGTTCTACCATCCGGCCCCGAGTGCCGAGTGCGAAGACGGCTACAAAGGCCGCATCGGCATCCACGAAGTGCTCGCCATCTCGCCGGCCATCCGCGACATCATGCTGCATGCGAGTACGAGCGAGGCGCTCGAAGACCAAGCGAAGAAAGAAGGTATGCTGACGATGATTGAAGATGGTCTCTACAAGGCTGCGCGCGGCATCACTTCCCTGGAGGAAGTCCTCCGTGCCGTGACCGAATAAGCATGAGATTCCGCGTCACGATACGAAAAGAGGGTCAGCCTGACCGAGGAGAAGTCATCGAGGCACCGACACGTTTCGCTGTCTACGATCAGGTACAGAAAGAGAACGGAACCGTCATCGCACTCTCAGACCTGAGCGGAAGATTCAGGCTCCCGGCGTGGCTCTTCATATCGTTTGGCACCGGCATAAAGCATATCGAGATTAGCCGCATGGCGAAGAATCTCGCAGCGATGCTCACGGCCGGGCTCTCGCTCGCGCGGGCACTCTCGGTCACCGAACGGCAGTCGAGCAATAAACATCTCAAGGCAGTCGTCGCCGGACTCTCCGAATCGATCCGGAAAGGATCATCATTTCACGAAGCGCTTGCCGCCTATCCGAATGTCTTCTCCGATCTCTTCGTCGCTATGGCGAAGGCGGGGGAGGAATCCGGATCGCTCGCCGATTCGCTCTCAGTCGTCGGTCTCCAGATGGAGCGCTCGGATGAACTGGTGCGCAAGATACGCGGGGCAATGATCTACCCGGCAATCGTCATAACGGCGGTCATCATCGTCGGCATTCTGATGCTCATCTATGTCGTGCCGACCCTGACCAGCACATTCACGCAGCTCGGCGTCCAGGTGCCGCTTGCGACCAGGATGATCGTCGCTCTTTCAAACTTCCTCGTCGGGAATGTCGCTTTGGTGCTCACGGCTCTTGTCACCCTCGTCGTCGGCGGGGTGCTGTTCGTCCGATCGCGGTTCGGGGGGAACATCGTGCTTACCGCCGCGCTCTGGGTGCCGGTCATAAATGAACTCATCCGCGAGACCTATGCAGCGCGCGCCGCGCGGACGCTCTCCTCGCTTCTCTCCTCCGGCGTCCCGGTGCTTGATGCGCTCGCCATCACGAGGGACGTCGTCCATGCCGCCCCCTTCGCACGCGTTATCGACGAAGCAGAAGCGCACGTACGGAAAGGGGAGCTCCTCTCCGTGTCATTCTCTGAGCATACGAAACTCTACCCCCTCCTCATGAGTGACATGCTCGCTGTGGGTGAGGAGACCGGCGACGTTACCGGCATGCTGAAACAAGTCGCTGAATTCTACGAAGCCGACGTCGCAGAGAAGACGAAAGACCTTTCGACAATCATCGAACCGGTGCTTATGCTCGTCATCGGCGCCTTCGTCGGCGTATTCGCCGTCGCGATGATCGCGCCTATTTATTCGCTCTCATCGGCCTTCTGATGTCCCGCTACCGGCAAGGATTCAGCCTCATCGATGTCATCGTCGGCGTAGCGCTCTTGCTGGTGGTCTTCCTCGCTCTCTTCGGCATCCTGCGCGCCTCACTCGTGCTCTCCACGCTGACGAAAGCGAAAGCAGCGGCGGTCGAGCTCGCCAGCACGCAGATGGAATACATGCGTGGGATCTCCTACGACGCGCTCGGCACCGTGGGCGGCATACCAGCGGGGACCATCACGCAATACGCGACCTCGACGGTCGACGGCATCCCGTACACGACCCACACCTTCGTCGAGTATACTGATGATCCGGCTGACGGCATCGGAGCGAACGATACCAACGGCATTACGACCGACTATAAAATAGGAGAGGTGACCGTATCGTACTCAATCTACGGATTACTGAAATCAGTCTCGCTTGTCTCGAATTTCGCGCCGCCGGGCATCGAGACATCGACCGGCGGCGGGACGCTCTCCCTGCATGTCGTCGATGCAAACGGAGCGGACCTGGGGGGCGCGAGCGTCCGCGTCGTCAATACCACAATCTCACCGACGGTCGATTTCACTACGTTCACCAACACGGCCGGCCTCGTAACAATAGACGGCGCAGCGACCTCTTCGGCGTATCAGATATATGTATCACGCACGGGCTACTCGAGCGCGCAGACATATGCGCGCTCGGCCCAGAACGTGAATCCGACTCCAGGCTACCTCACGATAGTGAAGAACCAGACTACGAGCGCGACCTTCGCAATCGATCAACTGGCGACGCTCACGCTCTCGAGCTTCGCTCTGGCGACGACGACCGATTTCAACGACACGTTCGCTGATGCCTCGAAACTGACGAGTGAGACCCAGACGAATGCCAGCGGCGGTGCGCTCACGCTCGCAAGCCAGGCGCTCTCAGGATCCGCCCGTTCGGTAACCGTCGCGCCCGGCTATCTCGACGGGTGGGGGATCCTCTCGGCGACAATAGCGACGTCCTCGGGGACGAGTGCGGTCGTGCGTGTCGACGATGCGTCCGGTACGCCGCTCCCAGACTCGGTGCTACCGGGAAACATCGCCGGCTTCTCGTCGTTCCCCGTATCACTCACCAGCATAGCCACCTCAAGCTATCCTGCGCTCGCACTCGAGGCGGACCTCACAAGCGACTCGACGACGACGACTCCTTCGCTCTCATTCTGGTCACTGTCGCACACGGACGGACCCTCACTGCTCCCGAACGTCTCCTTCACGCTCACCGGGACCAAAACCATCGGCTCCGACGCGAGCAGCACGCCTATCTTTAAAACTATCGTGAACGATACGACCGGCACCGCGGCGCAAAAAACTGAGACGCTCGAGTGGGACGCGTATTCGATCTTGCTTCCGGGAACACGGCTCATCGAAAGCTGTCCGGCGTCTCCGTACCCACTCGCGCCCGCATCGGCGACCAGTACCGCACTCCTCATCGGGACACCGACCGCCTATGCGCTTCCGCTCCTGGTCACGGACAGTGCAGGGAACACCATCGGTGATGCGCAAGCGACGCTCACCGCGAACGGCTACGCCGCGACGATTCCAACCTCAGCGTGCGGCCTCGCTTATTTCAATGGTCTCGCATCCACGACCTATTCGGTGAGCGTAGCCGCACCAGGATACGCAACAACGACAATCCCGGCTATAACCATAGTCGGGAATACCGCGACGACCACCATGATACTGCCATGACCAGAGACGCGGTATCCGGATTCACGCTCATCGAGACCATTGTCGTCACCGCCATGACGGCACTCATCATGGTCACCCTTGGTACGCTCCTCTCTTATTTCTATAAGACAAATGCGTATACGCTCGAGCAATCATCGGCAGTAGCGCAAGCACGGCGCGGCGTCGAGGATGTTACCCGGTATATGCGCGAAGCGTCTTACGGAAGCGACGGTTCCTATCCTATAGGAAGCGCCGCGACGTCATCAATCACATTCTATGCAAACGTGAATAGTGATAGCGCCGTCGAACGCGTGACCTACACGCTCCAGGGCGGCACGCTCTATCGGGCGGTCGCGGAGCCGGCAGGGAATCCGCCTTCGTATGCCGGCGCGCTTCCGGCTACGACAACCGTCGCAAACGCGATCGTCAATGATTCCGCAACACCCGTCTTTCGCTACTTCGACGATACCGGCACCGAATTAACAGCCCCGGTCGATGTGTCAAAGGTGGCGTCGATAGAGACAACGGTCGTCATTGACACCAATCTGAATCGCGCACCGGTTTCCTTCACGCTCTCCGGCGGCGCGACACTCCGCAACCTTAAGACCCAATTATGAAAACACCCCGGCTTCGAGGTTCGATTATGTTGCTCGTTATCGTCTTCGGCGGCATCTTCTTCACCCTGCTCGTCGCCCTTTCCGGCTTCGTACTCGCCCAGAATCGCTTGCAGGATGTCACGCTCCAACGCTCCGAAGCGTTCACTATCGCCGAGGCCGGCCTCGAACACTACCGCTGGTACCTCTCGCATTTCCCGGGTGACACGCAGGATGGCACTGGCCACCCAGGTCCGTATACGACCAGCTACCCTGACCCGCAAGGAGGGACTGCCGGGACCTACACGCTGTCCATCGTCGGCAACAGCGCCTGCGGCGTCGTGCAATCGATTGATGTCACCAGCACCGGCGTTCCGACCGATGGGCCAGGTACCTCGTCGACCATATGGGCACGCTATGCGGAACCTTCGGTCGCACGGTATAACATGGTCCTCAATGCAGGCGTCTGGTGGGGCGGCGGACCGCTCTATGGCCCCCTCCATAGCAACAACGGCATCCGAATGGATGGCAACCCGAACGCACCGGTCACCTCATCGGTCTCCTCGTGGTCGTGCGACTCGAGCTTCAATTGCAATCCCACCCAGACCGTCCCCGGCGTGTTCGGTAACGGGACGAATCAAAACTTGTGGAATTATCCGACTCCACAAGTCGATTTCTCCGCAATCGCCGCGAGTTTCTCTTCCTTAAAGACAGTGGCACAGACGTCCGGCCTCTACTTCCCGCGCGTATCGACGACAAAAAACCCGCATCTCGGCTATCACCTCATCTTCAACGGTAACGGCACCGTCACCGTCAACGAAGTTACCGCGGTGGCCACTAATCTCTCATCCTATCCAGCCGACGGCGTCGCACATAATTTCACGCGCGATTATTCGCTCATCAGCAGCGAGACGACGCTCGGTACCTACAGCATTCCGACGGGCTGCGGCGTCATCTTCGTCGAAGACAACATGTGGCTCGAAGGGTCGGTCTCGACGAAAGTAACCGTCGTCGCAGCCGACGTGGCAGACCAGGGCGTCTACCCGAATATCGTCGTACCGAACAGCATCACCTACACCGCTTTCGACGGTACCGCAGGCATCACCGCCATCGCGTCGCACGACGTGCTCATTGGTCCGAATTCGCCGGCGAACCTCACGATGGACGGTATCTTCGTCGCGCAATCGGGCGTATTCGGACGCAACTGGTACGCCTGCAACACGAATTACGCCTACCGGTCTGATCTCAATCAGTACGGCACGGTCGTTTCGACCTTGCGACCGGTAACCGCGTGGCTCGTGGGAGGCACGTGCCCCGGCGGCGTATCCGGTTACTCGGGCGGCACTTCGGTATTCGACCGGCAGAACTCGACGAATCCACCGCCGTTTACCCCGGTCACTTCGTCTCAGTGGCAATTCGTCGACTGGAAACAGCAGTAACTGCCCGCATCGGGCAGAACCGGATGATCCGATAGTCGCGTGGTATGCTTTCCTCATGCTCATTGTCGCCAACTGGAAAGCGTATGTTGAAAATCTTGAGAAAGCGGAGAGGCTTGTCGCGGTAAGCAAAAAGCTGCTGCGCACGACAGAACACCGTATCGTACTCGCGCCACCGGCGCCTCTCCTCGGCGCATTCGCCATGAAAAATACGTCGCGTATCGCTTATGCCGCACAGGATGTTTCCGCGACTACCGGGGGCGCTGAAACTGGCGAAACGACTGCGCAGATATACGCGGCTTCCGGTGCGACCTATGCGATTATCGGTCATTCCGAACGCCGCGCAGCAGGTGATACCGATGCCATCGTCGCAGAGAAGCTCGCCCATGCGATCGCCGCTGACCTCACGCCCATCCTCTGCATCGGCGAGCGCGAACGCGATCGCGACGGACGTTACCTCGCTTTCATACGCGAAGAGATTACCGCGGCCTTCACGCCGCTCACATCCAAAGAGCGCTCGCGCGCCATCATCGCCTATGAGCCCCTGTGGGCGATTGGCAAAACGGCCGAAAGCGCTATCGGATCGAGCGACCTCGCTGAAATGGTCCTCTATATCCGCAAGGTCCTCTCCGAACTTCTCCCGGGGAAGAACGCGTCGCACGCATTGGTACTCTACGGGGGATCGGTCGAACCGGGGAATATCCGTGACCTCGCCCGCGCGACCGGCATCGATGGGTTCCTTATCGGGCACGCGTCGGTTGACGACGTTATGTTCGCTGCGCTCACAAAAGAGCTCTCCTGACATGCGGACCGTCCGCGACATACCCATCCTCGAGAACATTCCTGTGCTCGTGCGGGCAGCGCTGAACGTCCCCGTCGAAGCGGGGAACGTTATGAACGACTACCGATTGCGGCGCGCACTCCCGACCATCCGCTATCTCGCCCGTCGCGGTGCGCGCGTCATACTCATAAGTCATATCGGGGAAGCGGGGACGGAAACACTCGCTCCGGTCGCGGAGGCACTTGGGAAGCTCGTCCCGAACGTTTCCTTCTTCGGCGAGACTATCGGACCGCGCGTGCGTGATGCTGTCCGTACGCTCACTCCGGGCCACATCCTCGTGCTCGAGAATCTGCGACGCAATCGTGGTGAAAAGATGAATGATCCGGCCTTCGCGCATGAACTCGCCG
The DNA here is from genome assembly GCA_021782715.1 of bacterium. Lineage (GTDB taxonomy): Bacteria > Patescibacteriota > Minisyncoccia > Phycocordibacterales > Phycocordibacteraceae > C7867-001. Next base: position 9,254 of record JAJXUR010000003.1, on the reverse strand, counting down.
CACTCGCAGATGCCTTCGTCGAAGACTCTTTCGATACGTGCCACCGCGCGCATGCCTCGATTGTCGGCGTCCCGAAACTGCTTCCGTCCTATGCCGGACTCCAGCTCGAAGAAGAAGTGCAGGAGCTCACCGCCGCACGAAAGCCGAAGAGCCCGTCGCTCGCCGTCATCGGCGGCGCGAAATTCGAAACGAAAGAAGCCGTTCTCACGACGCTTCTCGCGACCTATGACCACGTATTCGTCGGCGGCGCGCTCGCGAACGATTTCCTTAAGGCATCGGGACAGGAGGTGGGGAAGTCGCTCGTCGGAGATGCCGACGCTACCGGTTTGCAGAAAGTACTCGATAATCCGAAGCTCGTGCTCCCGGTCGATTCGATCGTTATCCCCGCAAGCGTCGCGCTCGCGCCGGCGGCGCGCGCCCATGCACGCATCACCGGCGTCAGAGATGTCCACCCCGATGAGGTTATCCTCGACCACGGCTCCGGCACGATGGCGCTTCTCGCCGAACTTGCGCATGGCACGAAGTCGATCCTCTGGAACGGCCCGCTCGGCAATTATGAAAATGGATTCACCGAGGCGACCGACGCTTTCGCGCGCGCCGTCGCGCTCTCCGGTGCGCACTCATGTGTGGGCGGTGGCGACACGATTGCCTCCATCGAGAGGCTTGGGCTCCTGTCGAAATTCTCATTCGTCTCTACCGGCGGCGGGGCGATGCTCGACTTCCTCGCGAAGGGAACCCTCCCGGGCATCGAAGCACTTGACAATAATGTAATCTGAGTGATATATCTTCTCGAGAGCGGCATGGGCCTGCTCCGTGTACACAAGGGGAATCACATGAACATCGCATGGATTTTGATCGTCATGATGGCTTTCGTCGGGATGCTTTTCTTTTTCTTCGAAAAAATTCCGGCACCTTATGAACCGGAATTCAGCACGCGTAAAGTATGCCTCTATCTCTATGAAATAGGACTCGCTGCTTTACTGTTATGGATCGTCTTCAAATGAAGACAGGCACAATCAGATACCGACACCTCAGGGTGCCGGTATTTTTATATAAGCTGCGCGCGGATCTTCTCGGCTACCGCCACGAATTCATCGCGGGGGTATTCTCGCTTCGGCCAGCAGAATTCGAACTCACTCTGGTCGTGACGGGGGATGATGTGGAAATGGAGATGGAAGACGATCTGACCCGCTGCCGCTTCATGATTGGAATTGATATGCACGCCGTGCGCGCCGACCCCGTCGCGCACGGCCGGTGCAATCATGCGCACCGTGCGTATCACTGCATTGAGCGTCGTCTCGTCAACGTCGAAGATATTCCGCGCGTACTTCTTCGGCACCACGAGCGTGTGGCCCGGGACATTCGGTTTCGCGTCGAGGAAAGCGATGGTCTCGTCATCTTCGTAGACGATGTGCGCCGGCACCTCGCGGCGGATGATTTTCATGAAAATAGTGTCTTCCATGGGGGCAGTATACAATAGTTTGCACATGTTCCCGCTCCACGATCCGCTCGACGAGACGCTCCGCAATGAGCTCGTCGGGCACGACGACCTGACCGCGGCGCTGCTTGCGCGCCGCGGCGTCCTGACGAAAGAAGACGCCGAGACATTCCTCAACCCCTCGTACGACCGGCACCTGCACGACCCGCTTCTGATGACCGATATGCGCAAAGCGGCGCGAAGATTCGCCGACGCGATTCTCGCAAAAGAACGTATCGCCGTGTGGAGCGACTATGATTGCGACGGCATACCAGGCGCCGTCCTCTTGCACGACTTCCTCAAAAAAGCCGGTGCTGATTTCGAGAATTACATCCCGCACCGCCACCTCGAGGGCTACGGCATGAATGTCGCAGGCATCGAGAAGCTCGCACAGAGCGGTGTGAAACTCATCGTTACGGTCGATTCCGGAATCACTGACGTCGAGCCTGTCGCTCGCGCGAACGAGCTCGGTATGGAAGTCATCATCACCGACCATCACCTGCCTGCCCTGAGCGAAGTCGAAGGGCCGCTGTTACCGCCAGCCTTTGCGGTGGTGAATCCGAACGCACGCGCGGATGAGCCGTATCCGTTTCATGGGCTCTGCGGCTCGGGTGTCGCATGGAAACTTGTGGTCGCGACGCTCGCGGTCGAGCCGCGTCTGCGCGAGAAGATTCCCGAGGGGTGGGAGAAGTGGCTTCTCGACATGGTCGGTCTCGCGACTATCGCTGACATGGTGGCGCTCACCGGCGAGAACCGCGTGCTCGCGACGTACGGTCTTCTCGTAATGCGTAAGTCGCCACGCATCGGTTTGCAGAAACTCTGTCGCGGCATGCGCACCGAGCAACGCACCATCACCGAAGACGATGTCGGCTTCATGATCGCGCCACGCGTGAATGCGGCGAGCCGGATGGGCGACGCCGTCGATGCCTTCCGTCTCTTCACGGCCGATGATGAAGATGTCGCCGACGCCCTCGCAAAGAAATTAGAAAGAGCAAACCGACAGAGGAAAGCCGAAGCCGGTGCGATCACACGCGCGGTGCATGCACGACTCAAAGAGCGCACGGAGATGCGCAGCGTGATTGCTCTCGGCGACCCTGAATGGCGGCCCGCCCTCCTCGGCCTCGTCGCGAACACGATCGCCGACGAATACGAGCGGCCAGTCTTCCTCTGGGGGAGAGAGGGGAACCTGCGTCTCAAGGGCTCGATGAGGAGCGGCGGGCCGACGCACGCGCTCGACCTCATGCGCGCAACGGAAAATACATTTGAGGATTTCGGTGGGCACGCGGCAGCTGGTGGTTTCACCGTGCTCGACGATGCTGTTTTCTTCCTCGAAGATCGTCTCGTCGAGGCGCATGCGCGCCTCGCGGTCGCGAGCGATGACGCTCTCGCGGGACATGCCGATGCCGTGCTCGCGCCCGAGGAAACAACGCTCGCCTTCCTGAAGAAGATCGAGCGTCTCGCGCCCTACGGCATACAGAACCCAAAGCCGGTCTTCCTCCTGCGCGAGGTCGTCGTCGACGAGGTTACACGCTTCGGCAAGAGCGAGGAGCATTTGAAATTGAAAATAGGAATGAACGGGGGGAAGGGCAGTATCGATGCCGTCACCTTCTTTGTGAAAGGCGCGATTGCAAGAACAGCCGATGCATTCACACGCGGGAGCCGCGCGAACATGCTCGTACACCTCGAGCGCGACACCTTCAGCCGCGGCGCTCCCGTTCGTCTGCGACTTCTTGATATCCGTGCGGCTGACCAACGATCATCGATCGTTGCTCTTGTCTCGGCATCTGGTAAAGTCTGACCGGGAGTTCCATCGGTGTTCAATGTACGGAGGAGGATCTAATCATGAACGAAGACGACAGTGCCGGTCTCGGGTTGCTTGATTCCTTGCTGTTTGATTTCAAATTGGCATTACATCGCATGCGGATATTCCTCCGCTCGGCCCACAAGCATACATGGATTCGGCATATCATGTGGCCGCTCATACGGCTTCGTCTGCGGCTTTTCCTGCTTGACTTCAGGTTCAATCGCGGATGGCCGGTAAACGAATTCCATTCCTGGCTTGATATCGACCTAGATGCTCCACCCTATCTCAGCGTCGACGAAGTCAACAAGTACTTCATGCATCTATATCGTCTCAGGGAACGAGCGCATGAACAGGATTGCGGAAACGATGTCCGCCGTTATCTTCGCGCCAGTCATGGTTGGCTCTGGTTCGCGAAGGGTCGCCCCGGCTGGTAAAACTGCCGGATACCCGTCTGCAAGGACGGGTATTTCTTTGTTGGTATACTGTCCGCATGCATTTCACGATCCATGCCGACGGCGGCAGCAGAGGGAACCCGGGGCCGGCAGGCGCTGGCGCGATAGTGCGCGACCATCTCGGCAACTCGGTCGCGGCTGTTTCGCAGTTCCTCGGCACGCGCACGAATAATTACGCCGAGTACGAAGCAGTGATCCTCGCCTTCACGGCGCTCGCGAAGCTCATCGGGACAAGAGGCGCGAGCGCCGCGACGGTGGAGGTGAAGATGGACAGCGAGCTCGTGGTGAAGCAGATGAAGGGCGTGTACAAGGTGAAGCACCCGACCATGAAGGCGCAGTTCGCGCGACTCATGGAGGCGAAGGCAGCGTTCAAGGACGTCTCCTTCACGCATGTCCCGCGCGCGCAGAACGCCGACGCCGACGCCCTCGCGAACGAAGCGATGGATCGTGGTGCGAATCTTTAGTTATGCTTAACAAAAGACTTGAGAAAATTTTTCCCTTACTAAACTCTTCTCGGACCATTCGGGAAAAACTCAGAGGCGAAAGAGTCGCATATATAAGTAATTTGATAACACTTTCCTCGAGCGCGCTACTTTTGACATTCACTATCATTCAATTACTTCATAACAATTTCTCAAATAGATTTTTGTTAAAAAGTAGCTGGATTCTTTTAGGATTATCTATAGTCTGCGGATTGGTCACTCGATTGTTTCTTTTGCACGAGGATATTTTCTGGTTCACCGGTATGCGCAAATCTGAAGATGTTAAGACTATTCCGATTGAAAAAGTGGGGGTGGATGAGAAAAATGAAATCATAACAAATCTTATCTTCTCTATGAAAATAAGCACCGTTGGTTTCTGGACGGAGTTGGTACAGTCAATTAGCTTTTTTATGGCGATCATACTCATCGTCTTGTTTCTTCTGTTCAACTATTGATTCAGTCAATAGCGTTACTATTAAGGAATGGTGATTCTTATTTCAATAGTATCGGGATTCGCGAGCGGGATATTTTTTCGCTCGCTTTTTATTTTTGGGTGGGAACCGGTGGCGTTCGCGCTGCTGCTCGCGGCGCTTTGTAGCGCCGCAGCATTTTGGAAACCGCGCCGCGCGTACACGCTCGGTGCGGTTTTCTTCGTACTGGTCGCATTCGGGATGTTGCGCGCGTCATTCGCCGACACTCCCGCACCGGAAGCGTTCCTGCGGGATGCCAAACACCGAGTGTCATACATGGGTGTTGTCGTCGCCGATCCCGACGTGCGCGATGCAAACCAGCGTGTCGAGATACGCATTGCAAACGGAGGAGACTCGACGGTGATGCTTGCGGTCGCGCCGCGCTACCCGACAGTCGCAGTCGGAGACATGGTAGACGTGTCCGGCACACTCGAAGTGCCGCAACCCTTCGCTGATAATGGCGGTCGCACATTCCGCTATGATAAATATCTGCAGCGCGATGGCGTACGCTTCATACTCAATTTCGCCTACCTGCGCGTTACAAGAAGCGCGCCGTGGTATTCCATACCCGCCGCGCTCGCGAGAATGAAGCACGCCTTCCTCGACGGACTTCAAGCGACCTTGCCCGAGCCGCACGCCTCGCTCGCGGGCGGCGTGGTGATAGGAGGGAAGAGCGGTCTCGGGAAAGATTTGCAGGACGCCTTCGTACGGAGCGGTCTCGTACAGATTATCGTCCTCTCCGGCTACAACGTGATGGTCGTCGCCGAGTGGCTGATGGTCGCGCTTGCATACCTCAAATTGCCGCGCCGATGGAGCGCCGCGACAGGTGCACTCGCCATTCTCATCTTCGTCGGCGTCGCAGGAGCCTCGGCCACGGCACTCCGCGCGATGCTCATGGCCTTCATCGCGCTCTATGCTCGCGCGACCGGACGCACCTATGCAGCCGGACGTGCGCTCCTTGTCGTCGTATTCTTCATGCTCACATGGAACCCGCTCTACCTCGTCTACGATCCAGGCTTCGGCCTCTCGGTCGCGGCAACCGCCGGCCTTATCTGGCTCGCGCCCCTCATCGAAGCGCGTTTGACGCGCATCCAGAATGCCTTCTGGAAGAATGCGGTGGCGACGACGCTCTCCGCACAAATCGCCGTGTTGCCATTACTCCTCTACGACACTGGCAATCTCTCCCTCGTCGCTATCCCTGCGAACCTGCTCACGATGCCGATGGTGCCGGCAGCGATGGGGCTGTCTGCACTCGCCGGATTCGCGGGGATGCTCTTCGGCCCTGTTACGCCCTTGTTCGGTATCGTGCTCGCGTCGCCCGCCTACCTCGCGAATGCCTACCTTATATATGTCGCACAAAAGGCCGCTCTGCTTCCGCTCGCGGCCTTCACGCTTCCGTCATTCCCGTTCTGGTTCGTGCTTCTCGCTTATGCGGCGCTCATGGCATCCGCGAAACGCTTCTCAACGATCGCCCAATTGAGGTTGGCGAGGAAAGCCTCGACGTAATTCTTCTTCTCGGCGGGCACATAATCCACCATGAAAGCATGCTCCCAGAGATCGAGAGCGAGTACGATAGGGAGGCCGGCGAGCTGGCCGAGCTCGTGATCGTTCACGAAGACGGTGTGAAGCGTCTTCGCGGCAGGGTCCGCATAGACGACGACCCAGCCGATACCGCGACTCCCGGCAACCTCCTTTATATGTGCGATGAAGTTCTCGCCGCTGCCGTACTTCGCCTCGGCCGCTTTCGCGAGTGCCGATTCGGAGCTGCCGCTCCTCTCGCCCTCGAACTGTTCGAAATAATATTCGTGCATGCGCATGCCGTCGAACTCGAAACCGAAGCGGCGTCGCAGCTCGTTGATGAGGTAGGCATTGCCCTCAGCATCAGCCGCCTTAAGCGCCTGGATTTTTTCCATAATAAGGTTCACATGCTTCACGTAACCTTCGTAGAGGCCAAGATGCACTTTGATCTGCTTCTCCGAGAGCCCCTCGAGCACCGGCAGGTTGAATGTTTTGGTTGGATAGGTCATAGCAAAGATATAATGAAAGTAAATGTACCATACGCGCGAGCTGCCGGTGAGTTTCTACCTATTCCTCTTGTGCGGGCTCATCGCTGCCAACAGTACTATATATAGAGCCATGTTCGCGCCGCGAATACCTACCGTCACCGTGCTTGCCGTAGGGAAGGGTGATGCCGCACTCGTACAGACACCGAGCGGCAAGACGCTCCTTATCGACACGGGGTCAGACGCGAGCATCCTGCGCGCCCTCGGCACCGCGCTCCCGCCATGGCAGCGACAATTTGATGCCGTCATCATCACCGGCACGGCCACAAGCGAAGCCGGCGGCCTTGCGGACGTCACTCGTCGCTACCGTATCCCGCCACCAGTGCGTTTCGGCCCGGAAAGGGACATGCCTTACGGCGCACATCTCATGTTTGAGACCGGCACGGAGATAGTCGTCATTGCGCCGGGCGTCTTCACGGTTTCCTATGGAGCGATTTCGCTCGTCATTTCGTCTTCAACACCTCCGGGGCAGTATTGAATTGAAAATGAAAAACCGCCGGCGCATACGCCGGCGGTTTTTCTGAAAACTATATGATACCCGCTTTCTTAAGAGCAGCGAAGGCGCCGTTTTTCTTGATAGTTTTGAGGCCCTTCATCGAGACATCGACAATGACGGTCTTCTCAAGCTCCGGCACGTAGATGCGGCGCTTCTGAAGATTGGCCTTGCGGCGGACCTTGCCGGTCGGGTTGAACTGGGTCGCACGGACGCGATTAGAGTAGCGCCCGCCTACCTGCGTGCTCTTTCCGGTGATTTCACAAGCTCGTGCCATAGTCCCCGCATGGTAGCATAGGATACGAAACGAGCAACTATGGCCACCATCCTCTCTCTTGTCGTCCTCATCATCTCCATCATCGCCCATGAGGTGGCGCATGGCTATGCCGCAGATGCCCAGGGCGACCCCACTCCGCGTCTCGCCGGCAGGCTCACCATGAACCCGTTGTCACATATCGACCCTATGGGCTCGATCATCATCCCGGCACTGCTCGTCTTCTCCGGTTCCTCAATGCTCTTCGGTTGGGCGAAGCCGGTGCCGTACAATCCCTACAACCTGAGAAATAAGCGCTGGGGCGAAACATTTGTCGCTATTGCCGGCGCAGCGACGAATCTTCTCCTTGCTCTTCTGTTCGGCCTTATCGTGCGTTTCGGCGCGGCAACGCTACCTCCCGCAGCTATCTCGCTCGCGGCGACCATCACCTTCGTCAATTTATTCCTCGGCCTCTTCAATCTGATCCCATTCCCACCGCTCGACGGCTTCACGGCCCTGCGTAGCGCACTCCCGTGGCACCTCGCCTCTGGCCTCAACCGCTTCGAACAGAAGCTGCGCGGTGCTGGCATACTTTCTCTCTTATTGTTCCTCATCATATTCTCGTACCTATTCGTCGGGCCGTTCTTCAACCTCGCTCTTTGGCTCTTCAGCCTTATAACCGGCATGAGCGCCTGACGCGGGCGTACACACGCACCGCATCTTTCCTGATGCGCGGCTGCTATACTGTGAGGAATGGAGTATCAGGTACCGCAATTCATCGAGGTCGAAGACAAGATCATCGGCCCGCTCACCTTGAGACAATTCATCTATGTCGCCGGAGCGGCCGGACTAGTCGTCATCTTCTTCTCCTATCTGCCGTTTCTCTTCGCCGCTCTGCTCTCTCTCCCGGTCGCGGGCTTCGGCGTGGCGCTCGCGTTCTATAAGATAAACGGCAAACCTTTCATCGAGGTGCTCGAGGCGGGTTTCAACTATTACACCGGTAAGAAGCTTCTTCTCTGGAAATACACGGCGCCGACCGCCAAGGAGACGAACGCCGCCGCCTCTGCGGCAGCTGCCGCAGAGGCGGCGGCACGCCCCGTGCGCGGTGCGCCGCGCCTCACACGCGGGAAGCTCTCAGAGCTCGCGTGGTCGCTCGATGTGAAATCCTCGGGCGGTAATGCGACGAGTCAGACGCCATAATCACTATGCCGAACACCACGCAAGCAGGGAAGACGCAGCAATTCGTTCCCGTCAAAGAGATACGGAATGGCATCATCATGCTGAAGGATGGTGGGTACCGCGGCGTACTCATCTGCTCCGCTATCAATTTCGGGCTCAAATCCTCCGATGAGCAGCACGGCATCATCCTGGGTTTCCAGAATTTCCTGAATACGCTCGATTTCTCGATACAGATCGTCATTAATTCGCGCCGGATGGACCTGCGCCCCTATCTTGCGCTCCTCCAAGAGAAGATGCCCGAACAGAAAAGTGAGCTGATGCGCATCCAACTGCGCGAATACATAGAATTCATCGGCTCATTCGCCGAGCAAACAAACATCATGACGAAATCGTTCTACGTCGTCGTGTCGTACGCGCCGCGCGTGAGCGCCGCAGGCGCCGTGAGCTTCCTGCGACAGGAGAGCGCGGCGGCGAAGAAGGCGACGAGCGATACCTCCTTCGAGGAAGACCGTGCGCAGCTTGAGCAGCGACTCTCGCTCGTCGCAGCCGGTCTCGCTGGCACCGGCGTGCGCGCCGTCCCG
>JAJXUR010000034.1 GCA_021782715.1 bacterium | reverse complement strand
GCGCATTAATACCCGTCAGATTGAAGGTGTCCGCGACGACGTTCACCATGCCCCAGAGCGAAAGCATTACGACGAAACCGATAAGACCCCAGAGGATGAGCTTATGCCCTTCGGAAACTTCCGCGGCTTCGCCGTGAGAGAAGATGTAGGTCCTAGCCACCCCGTAGAGGAAAGTAATGAAAGCGAGCGCAAAGATGAGCGGCACGAAGACGCTGTTGATGAGGTAAAGGATGGTATTCGCGATACTGCAGATTCCGGTGATGCACCCGCCTGCGCCCCCTGTTGATACGCCAAAAGAGATATTCATATCCGTAAGTATATACCGAAACTAAGCGCCGGGCGCGATACCAAGCGTGGATAACAGCAGATTCACGAAGCCCCACACCGAGAAGAGCACGACGAGCCCGATGATGCTCCACAGGATGAAGGCCTTTCCTTCTTCCCGCTTCGCCTCCTCGCCGCCATGAAGGAGGAAATAATTCGCGACGCCCCAGATGAATGCCGCGAACGCAAGCGTGAAGATGATTGGCACGACGACCGTGTTGAGGACGCCGATGAGGCCGCTCGAACTGTTGCCGACGAATTGAGCGAACGTCATACTAGCCGCCGAGCGCCTGCACCGTCGATAGGATGCCGAGAGAGATCGCTTTCGCACCTAAGAGGACGAGCGCGCCGATGACGGTCCACAAGAGCATCGTCCGGGCTTCGGTGATCTTCGAATCGCTCCCTTGGGCGGCGACGAACTTGTACCCGACGAAGACGAGCATCAGGATGATGATAACTGTGCCGATTTCGATCACGAACGTCAGTATATTGTTGAGGAAAGCGAGAAGGCAATTGCCGGTCCCGCTAGCGCAATCGACACCTTTGAGCGGATTGATGAGGGTGACCGGTTGGGCGACTGTCCCGCTCCCTACCGATCCTCCGGTGGCAGTACCCGAACCGGCGGATCCGCCGGTGGCGGTGGTGGCGGCGGGTGGCGGTGGTGGTGGCGGCGGCGTCACCGCGTTCGCTACGCAAACGCCACTACTCCCACAAGTCGCGCCGGCGCCACAAGAAGTCGCGGTGCACGGACTACATGTGCGGCTACCGAGGACATCGGAGCAGACACCAGACTGACACTCATTGCCGCTAGGCAATACACAGGTGCTGCCGTTTGCTTGATAGCCATAGGCAAGCGCCGATGGCGCGAACGAGAGAAAAATGAGAGCAGCGAGGACAAGAGAACGCATATTATTTTTGCAAAAGCGACGTCAATGAATTTTCGCTCGAAGTGAGCGCATTATCGGGTGTCAGGCGGCCGCTTATCACACTCGTAATCATACTCGAGAAGACGGCGTCCGTATCGGAGGGCGCTGGGGACAACCAGCCCGTGGCATAGAGCGCTTCCGCATAAGCGACGGCAGCAACCGGGTCCGCCGGCGCCACAGAAAGCGGCGTGAGCGCGGCAGGTGCGAGCCCGAGCGCCGACGCGGCGGCGTCCTGAGCCGCTGATCCGGAGAGCAGCACGGCCGTTTGATATGCCCCGCTCATGTTCTTGGCGCCGCGTGGGATCATGAAGGCATAGACGAGACCATAAGTGCTCTTCAGAGTCGCTGTCGCCGGCTGCGGTAGAGGTGAGACGTCGAAATTGAGGTTCGGATTCGCCGCAGTGAGGAATCGCGCTTCGGACGCATAGCCGATATAGAGCGCGAGATCGCCCGCAAGGAAGGCTTGCTGTGAATCCGACAGGGACGAATTCCAGGTGTAGGAAACTTTCGAGGGGTCGGCAAACTGCGTGTAGAAATCGAGCACCGCCGGGCCGGGTGCCTGGCCGCTCGCCGCTGCGCCGCTTAGGTCCGCGACGAGGGAACCATTTACGTACGATGAGATCGGGACGCCGGTCTGGAGAAGAAGCGCGGAGAGTATCGCGCGCGCGGCATGGATATTGCTATAGGTGCCGAGCGCGATGAGCCCGCGAGTAATCTGCTTGGTGGGCGTGAGAAGCGCGACATTCGGCACGAGACCGGTAAGCGCTTCCCAAGTCGCAGGCGGCTTCGCGATACCGTCGGAGGCGAGGATGGCATGATTACTGAAGAGTACAAGCGGGTCGATGAGGAATGGGACACCGTAGTAACCGGAACCGTCCGGTGTCGCAAAGAGCTTCCCTTCTCCGACGAAAGCCGCATCGAACGCCGACACGGAGAGCGTCGAGGTCGGTATCGGCGTGATGAGCTTCGAGAGCGATACGAGATCTTCCTGCGAGGCGAGGACGAGATCCGGGGCAGCCCCAGTCGCTATCGCTGACGCAAGCTCCGTCGGGAGGGTGCTTTCATCCTTCTGCACATAGGAGACATCTTTCATGGTCGGATTGGCCTGCGTGACGGCAGCAAGCGCGGTCTGCATGTCCGCCTTCGGAAGGGTTCCCCAGACCACGACCGTACCTATCGTCGAAGCGGTCCCGCCCGTGCTCGTACCGGTATGCGTCGCAAAGACGAAGACGCCGATGAGTGCCGCGAGACCGAAGATGCCAAACAAGATTCCCTGGAAAAGAGAGATTTTCATAGATTATGGTGCGGTGAAGAGTATACCGTAATGATGCGGACCGGCACGGAAGCTCTTCACTTTGTGGAACCCGCCGTTGATAAAGAACGCTTCGGCTTCGTGCTCAGTCACGACCTTCTCCGGCACGGGACCCATGCCGCCGTAGCTGCCCGCCCAATCGACCACCATGAGCTTGCCGCCGCCCTTGAGCACACGCTTTATCTCGGCAAGGAGAGCGAACCGGTTCTCGACCTGGAAGAGGACGTTCGCGAGCAGCACCGCGTCGAGTGAGGCGTCGCGCAGATGCGTACCGCCCAACTTCTCGATGTCACCCCAGATGGTCTCGATAATATGTGCGTGCCGCTCATGCGTATTGAGTCTCAAGTGCTTGAGGATATCCTCCTGCACATCGATCGCGTAGACCTTCCCTCCCTGCCCCACGATAGCTGCCGCGGCGCGGGCATAGTGACCGCTGCCGGCGCCGAAATCGCCGACTTTCATACCGTCGCGCAAGCCGACCTGCAGGACATTCTCTCTCGGGGAGCTGAACGAGACACTCATGCGTATAAAATACCATGCCCAGCTCCACTTTCGTCGTCCATCTCTTAACACCTGTGACAATTGAAAGCCTGACGAGCAAAAGGCAGAAAGTGGGGCTGGCAATCAAACACAAAAGGAGCTGCCCCGCAGAGCAGCTCCTTAATCCCTGGAGAACATAGGGCGTGTTACGATTGGATCCTCGCCTTCTTGAGAACCCTGCCGACCGCCTCTTCGAGCGTCGAGCCCGTCGCGACATGGTCCCTTGTCTGACCCCGGGGCAGATTATCGAGCTTCTTTGTCCCGAACGCCGCGAGACGGATGATAACTGGCGGCGATTCCTGGGGGTTCTGCTCGATCCTGCATATCTTTCCTTCTAATCTACTCGTGGGACTCATCGAGAGGCTCCTTCCTGTCTGGGATTTACGGTACCATCGATATAGTACACCCGAACACTCCCTGCAATCAGGATAAAAACAAAGGCTGCCGGAAGAGCAGTCTTCAAACTCTCGTCCCGCTCTACTTCAGACAGTCGAGTATGCATGCCGGAGCCTTCCCGTCTGGACGCTGAGCGCGTCAAGAACGCGGTCGACAGCTATCTCAAGCGTCGTGCCATACGCGAATATATCCTTCGTCTCGAAGGTAGGCAGCATATCGAGACCGCCCGTGCTAACCGTTACGACTCGTACTAGGAACTTCGACGGGCAGTTCGGGTTGTGCTCGATTGCATACGTCAGCTTCCCCAGTTTTTCGATTGCATCCACGTGATAATCCCCCCTAAAAGTTACAAGCCAATCTGGATAATACTCCTAAATCATTTCAGTGCAATCAAATGAACGGGCCGCCCCGGAGAGCGGCCTATAAGGAGGTATAGCTTCGCGAATTCAACCTCGCCTTCTTGAATCAATTCGCTCACTTCGAGCTGACCGACCTCGTTCAAAACCTCATATGCGACACTAGAGCGCTGCCATACTTGCTATGGAATCGCCCTCGCGCATCTTCATGATGCGGACGCCCTGGGTCGCGCGAGAGAGGGTAGAGATAGAGGACACCGAGGTGCGGATGACCTGCCCCTTCTTCGAGACCACGACAATCTCTTCGTCTTCGATATTGCCCGAGACGACTTTTGCTCCGATAATCTCTCCCGTTTTAGGAGTAACGTCAGCAGTCTTGATGCCCGAGCCGCCGCGACCCTGCACCTTGTATTCGGACATCTTGGTGCGCTTGCCGTAGCCCTTGCTCATGATGACGAGGAGTGAGGCGTCCTTCGCCTCGAGCGCGGGGATAACTTCGGCCGAGACGACGCGATCGCCTTTCTTCACGCTCATGCCCTTCACGCCGCCGGCGGTGCGACCCATCTCGCGCGCATCCTCGACGTCGAAGCGTATCGATTGGCCCTTCGAGGTCACGATAGAGACAGTATCGCCCTCGGCGGCGAGGTTCGCCGAGACAAGCTTGTCGCCCTTCTTGAGGTTGATGGCGATGATGCCTGAGCGGCGCACGTCAGCGAAGGCTTTCGCCGCGACGCGCTTCACCACGCCCTCTTCCGTGACAAATGCCACGCTCGAAGCGTCAAGCGCCGCGCCCTTCGGTACCGGCAGGATCGAGGTCACTTTCTCCTCGGCCGCGAGCGCGAGGAAGTTCATGATGCTCTTGCCCTTGGTCGCACGCTTGCCCTCAGGGAGTTCGTACATTTTGAGCTGGTACGCCTTGCCGAAATCGGTGAAGAAGAGGAGGTCGCTGTGTGCCGAGGTGACGAGGAAATGCGTTACGATGTCTTCTTCCTTAGTCGCGATGTCCACGACGCCCACGCCGCCGCGCT
>JAJXUR010000033.1 GCA_021782715.1 bacterium | reverse complement strand
CGAAGCATTCAATACGGCGCTCGAGGAATTGTGTGACAAGCTCGAGACGGATCACGATCCGCGCATCGCGCGGATTAAGGACCTGGCCGCCGCCGCCGTTCTTATCGCCTCGGCAGGAGCGTTTGCCATCGGCCTCTTCGTCTTCATTCCGCACGTATGATCCTGCACACTATCGTCTCGGCTGACATATGGTTTGAGCATTTGATGCTCACCATCCGTACGCCGCTCATGGTGCGCGTGTTCGAGATCGTGACGTTCTTCGGTGAGCCGACCACGATTATCGGTTTCGCGGGAGTCGTGGGGCTCACCTTGCTATACACGCCGCGAGGGCGGCTGTTCGTTATCGGATTCGTTACGACGCTCGCCGGAGCCGCGGCATCGGGGTTCGCATTGAAAGACATTGTGATGCGCGCTCGCCCGGGCGGCCTCATTCCCGCCATCCGCGAGACCGGCTTTTCGTTCCCGAGCGGGCACGCGACCGGGTCGATGGCATTCTACGGCTTCGTCGCTTTCCTGCTCTGTAGATGGTACCCGCGCTACGCGAAGGCGATTATAGCGACGACGACGGCACTTGTCCTTATGATTGGTTTCAGCCGGCTCTACCTGGGCGTCCACTTCCCGAGTGATGTCATCGCCGGTTACCTGCTGAGCATCCTGTGGCTCGCGATAGGAATACGGATTGTCGGTACCCCCCGGGAATCTTAAATGTATATCCGAGTATTCGTCACGCCAGGGGCTAAGCACGAGAAGGTTGTAGTCCGTCCCGGTAAGGGCGCCGATACGAACGAGACGCTCGCCATCTCCGTACGGGAACCGGCCTCGGGGAACCGCGCGAACGACCGCGTGCGCGAGCTCGTCGCGCTCCGTTTCGGGCAGCCGATAGGAAAAGTGCGCATCCTGACAGGGCACCGTTCTCGCGGTAAGATGCTAAGTATTAGCAGCTAGTTGTTCCGCTATGAACATCACCATCAAAGCGCCGCATCACAATCTCACTGAGGCGATGCGGGGCCTCATCGAGGACAAGTTTTCTGCGCTTGATAAACTCACGGCGCACGCGGGTACGCCAGTGACCTTGTCGTGCGAGATAGAGGAATCGATAGCTGTGGAGCGTTCTGGCGCGAAGTATCGCGCGGAGGGGAATCTGGCGCTCGACGGAAAGCTCTTTCGCGCTGAAGCGGCGAGCAGTACGCTTGAAGGCGCCGTCGACCGCGTGCGCGATGACCTCATTCGCGAATTCCAGCACGCGCAAGGGAAGCGGAAGGGGCTCGTGAAGCGCGGCGGTGCGGCACTGAAGCGGATGCTCCGTTTCGGGAACTGAAGCCGGAGTCGGCAAGTGATAAGACGGTGGTAAGACTTGGCCTAGCGGCCCGGAGCGCGACCGTCGTTCATTTGCCGGCGGAGGCTGAATATTCAACTTCTTTCTTACCCTCAGGGATGACGGAGAGGACGCGGAAAACGCCCGCGGCGAATTCCGCGCTCGTCAGCTTCATGCGCTTTCCGTTCTCGAAAAAAAACGTGCCGATGCTGTCGGCGTACGCGCGGTATTTGTTCCAGTTCTCCCTCGCGGGAGCGCTGAGATCGAGGAGGCCGTCTTCCTTCTTAAGCTTGCGCGCGCGGGTCGCGAGCGAAGCGTCTTGCGGCACAGGGGCGATGTCGCCCGCGAGATAGCCGGGGAGGGAAGCGACGAGGAGCCGAGCGCCCATCGTTATGAGCCGCGGGCGGAGTTCTCGCGCCGTCTCGGTCGGAGCGATCGGTGTCGCCTCCTGTGCGATGATGTCGCCCGCGTCCATCTCTCTGGCCATTTTCTGGATAGTGACACCGGTCTCCGCTTCGCCCATGAGCAGCGCGGTCTCGAGCGGCGTTGCGCCGCGGTATTTCGGCAAGAGGGAGTAGTGGACGTTGATGACGCCCTTCGGAAAGGCATTGATGAGCTCTGCCGGGAAAATCTTCCCATAAGCGACGACGAGGGCATAATCGCAGTCGTGCGCGCGGACTGCAGCGAGGGCTTCTTCGTCGAGCTTCTCGGGCGTGAGGACGGCGAGGCCGTGCGTAAGCGCGAGCGTCTTCACGGGCGACGGCGTGAGCACGAGACCGCGGCCGCGCGGCGCGTCAGGCGAGGTTACGACGACGGCGGGAGTGAAGCCGTGCTCGATGAGCGTTGCGAGCGTCTCGCTCGCCACTGTCGGCGTGCCGAAATAAGCGAACTTAGAGGGTGTGTTCATGAGAAATCTTGATGAGATGCTCGGCGTGGTCGATGAAAAGGATGCCGTTCAAGTGATCGGTCTCGTGCTCGAATATCTGCGCCATGAGGCCGCCGGCGCCGCGCTCGAACCGGGAACCGTCTTCGCGGCGTGCGCGGAGGGTGACGCGTTCGTGCCGCTTCGTCGTGCCATAGATGTCATGCACCGAGAGGCAGCCTTCGTCCATCTTCGCACGGCGGCGGCTCGTCTTCACGATTTCGGGGTTGATGTACACCTCGTTCTCCGGCACCGGCGGCACCGGGGTCGTATTCTCCTGCATAGGCGGCGGCTCGACGGTTCGGTCGGTGCGCACGATGAAGATGCGATAAGGGATGCCGATCTGCGGGGCAGCGAGCGCGACGCCCTCGAGGAATGGGTCGAGAGCTTCCTTCATGTCGTCGATGATTCCCGCGAGTTCCGGCGTCCCGAACAGCTCTTCCGGGACGGGCTTCGCTATCTCGCGCAGAACCGCCGCGCCATCTTGCACGATTTCTTTCATGTTCCCTAATATAACACTGGGAAGCAGCCATGTCGCGCGCTCTTCCAGCTCCGCGGCGGCAGGCGCATTTTCTGGTCAGCTCCGCAAGGCTGCGCGAAAATGACGCGCCGCGCTCAGCTTCGCAAGCACATCGACATGGCCGCTTCCCATCACGATAGACAACTACTTTTTCGGATGCTTTTCTGGATCGAGCTCCCACCAGAAGGTCTTACTGAAATTCTTCGCCTGGCTGCAGACGCTCTTCAGGTAGTAGAGGTCCGCGGTCGGGATCTGCTCGAGTACCGTGCCGAGGTGCGCCATCGTCATAGGCGCGAGGCCGTCAGAGGCGCGCGCATGGTTCAGGTGGCGCAGGAAGAAGCGCATTATCTCACCGCGCTCGGTGAGGCGCTTCCTGCCTTTGGGCGCTGCGGCCGCTTTCTTCTGGAACTCGGGAAGAAAATCGCCGATAGGCTTCATGTCGATTCGATGGCGGCGCCGAGCGCCTGGAGGCGGTGCACGATGTCTTCATAGCCGCGGTTGATCGAGTACACATTCCTGAGGGTGGAGCGACCTTTGGCGCCAAGCATGCCGACGAGGATGATGGTCGCGGGGCGGAGCGCCGGCGGACAGATGACCTCTGCGGCTTTGAGGTGCGTCGGTCCTTCGATTGAAATGCGGTGCGGGTCGTGCAGGCTCGTGCGGGCGCCGAGACGGTCGAGATCGGTGTAGTAGATGGCGCGCTTCTCGTAGGACCAGTCGTGGATCAGGGTCGTACCGTTCGTGACCGTCGCGATGACAGCGAAGAAGGGGAGGTTGTCGATATTGAGCGCAGGGTACGGGCGGGCATGGATCTTCTCGGGGAAGGCGATGAGCTCGGAAGGCCGGAGATGCAGATCGACCAGTTTCGTGATGCCGTTGTTGCTCACGCGCGGGTTATCAATCGAGTAGAGGAGGCCCATCGTGCCGAGTACGAAAAGCTCGACCTCGAGGAATTCTATCGGCGCCGCATGTATCGTGATCGCCGACTTCGTGACGACCGCCGCCGCGATGAAGAACATCGCGTCGGTCGGATCCTCGGCGACCGAGTACGAGAGGTCCTCGTGTATGTCGGCGACACCCTCGACAGTCAGTGTCGGCGTGCCGATGCCGGTGACGCCGACGCCGAGCGCGCGCAAGAAGCCGCATACCTCCTGCACCTGGTAGTTCGCCGAGGCGTATTTGATGACGCTTGTGCCCGGAATGCGCGCGGCGGCCAGGAGAGCATTGATAGTGGCTGTGTCGCTCGCCTCGTAGAGGATGACCTCCCCCGGATGCAAGACGTCATGCTCGATATGAAAATGATCGGTGAGAGCGGTAATCGTCACGCCGAACCGCTCGAGCGCCCACAGGTGTTGGCGCACGGAGCGCAGACCGAGCGTGCAGCCGCCTGATTGAGGTATATCGAAGGAAGGGAAGCGATGGATAAGAGAACCGATGAACATGATGATGCTGCGCGTCTTCATCGCCGCCTCGCGATTGATGGTGTCGAGTGAAATATCTTTGGGCGGGGTGAGGATGACATCCGACTCCTTCCATTCGACCGCGACGCCGAGCGAGCGGAGCACTTCGATGAGGCGATTCACCTCTTCTATCTTCGGCACATTCTGGAGTGTCGTCGTGCCGCGGTTAAGGAGTGACGCGGCGAGGAGAGCCACGGCGCCGTTCTTCGAGCGGCTCGTTTCGACCGCGCCGCTGAGCTGCCTCCCGCCTTCGATGACGAAATTCATTTCTCCTTGCATGCGAGGTAGTGTACCATTACGTGTAATGTCATTCTTCTCCCCCAAGCTCGGCATTGACCTCGGGACGACGAATGTGCTCGTTTTCGTCCCCGGGAAGGGCGTCGTCATCAACGAGCCGTCGGTCGTCGCCGTGAGCACGGAGCGCAGCCGCGGCGGCAAGAATAAGATTCTCGCCATCGGCATCGAAGCCAAGAAGATGATCGGCCGCACCCACGAAGACATCATCGCGTACCGCCCGATGAAGGATGGCGTCATCGCCGACTATCGCGTGACCGAAGCGATGCTCCGCTACTTCATGCGCAAAGCGCTTGGGTGGAATCCCTTCAAGCCGACCGTGCTCGTCTCGGTTCCCGCGGGCGTGACCAGCACCGAGAAGCGTGCGGTCATCGAA
>JAJXUR010000032.1 GCA_021782715.1 bacterium | reverse complement strand
GTGCACGTCGCCATCAGCGGACCATTTAGTGCACATATAATAGAAGTGGTCAGAAGTCTGGAGACGGCGCCAATCCTCGAGGAGCTTCGTGTCGCTTGAAGCGAGTACGCCGGTTTCGAGCCCGTAGAGCTTCTCTATCGCCGACCGCTGCAGGTCGTTGCCGACCCACGCCGTGAGATCACGGTCGGTGTCGGCCCAGGTGAGGATGTGCGGTATGTCCACCTCGTCTTTCGGTTCGTATGCGGCGATCACTTCGGAAGGGGTCTTGAAATCTATGCGCGGGTTTTTCGACAATTCTCGCGGCAGGTGCTCGAGGAAATCGAAGATCCCCGTCTCCTTCCATTGGTGCTCGCCGAAAGTCTCGAAATCCATGAAGAGATTTATCGTATCGCCATCGGCCGCGGCGACCCACTGTCCGAATTTCTCGACCGTGAGCGGCCATTCTCCCCACGCGCGGGAAGAGAAGCGGAAGGCAATGTCATCAGAGAAGCGGTAATTCTTCAAGAGGAGCCGTGCTTGGGAAGCGCCTTTCGGACGATACACGAAATTCGGACTCCGCCACCCGAGGACGGCATCCCACCCCTCGGTGATGACGCCAGCATAGCCCTGCGCGTCGGCCCAGGTGCCGAGATCATTCCGGTACGAGAGCTCGGTGTTGCGGAAGACGCGTGGCTCTACTCCGAACACGCGCGCGATAAGCTCGCGATGCTTGGCGACCTGTCGTTCGAATTCCGGAAGCGAATAGAAGAAGGCGAGCGAGTGGTAGTACGTCTCGCCGAGTATCTCGACGCGGCCGGTCGCGACCATGCGCTTGAACAGCTCAAGCACTTCGGGCGCATCGCGTTCGAGCTGCTTCACTACGATGCCGGAGAGGGAAAGGGAGACGCGGAACCCAGGATGTTCCTCGAGCATTGTGAGCAGCAGCAGCGCCGTCGGGAGGTAGGATTTTTCCGCGACTTTGCGCAGGATGCGGCTATTATTCAGATCGCTTTCGCTAGCGTCGTTGAAATACTCGCTGTCGTTCCCTGCGTCGAACACGCGGTAGTGCTTCAGCCGGTAGGGCTGATGTATCTGGAGATAGATGCAGATGGAAGTCATGGCGTCAGGCGGCATGGAGGGCGAGCTCGTCCATGAGCGAGCGGATTTCTTCGGCCGAACGGTCCCAGGTGAGGCCCGCCGCTTCCGCGATGCCCTTCCGGGAAAGCTCCTCGCGGAGCGCGGGGGACTCGAGCACGGAGAGCATCAAGTCGGCCATCTTTTCCACATCCCAGAAATCGACTTTAAGCGCGCTCGGGATTGCTTCCGCGACTCCGGACTGCTTCGAGATGATGACCGGCGTGCCGACGCGCATCGCCTCGAGCGCCGCGAGACCGAACGGCTCGGAGACCGACGGCATGACGAAGAGATCGGCGAGCGCGTAGGCTTCATGCTGGTCGTGCCCGCGCAAGAAGCCGGGGAAGAGGACTTTGTCCGCGATACCGAGCGATGCCGCGAGATGCATCATCTGCCGCTCCATGTCGCCTGAACCGGCGAGGATGAAGAGGACATTCTTGTCGCGGTCAATGACTCGTCGTGCGGCGCGTATGAAATAGTCGGGGCCTTTCTGTATAGTGATGCGTCCCAGGAAGAGCACC
This sequence comes from bacterium, assembly GCA_021782715.1. Classification (GTDB taxonomy): domain Bacteria; phylum Patescibacteriota; class Minisyncoccia; order Phycocordibacterales; family Phycocordibacteraceae; genus C7867-001. Next base: position 3,321 of record JAJXUR010000032.1, on the reverse strand, counting down.
AGCCTGTAGCCTGCTTTCCTGAGCGCGAACAACCGTTCTGGCGACGCCGGATCGGTGGCGGGGGCGGTTGTCTCGTCGATGCCGTTCCATACGACACACACCTTCTCCTCGGGTACGGCGTACCGATTGACGACCGCCTGCTTCGTTCTGCCCGAGACGGCGACGACGCGATCAGCGGCATGCATCCCCGCGCGTTCGAGGTCGTAGATGCGTTGGTCGATCCCGTCGCCGCCCGTGCGGTCGAACTCGGTCGAGTGGACGTGCGCGATGAGCGGTTTCCGGGAGATGCGCTTCGCTTCTTTCCCGGCTCCGAAGGAGAGCCAGTCGTGCGCGTAGATGAGGTCATGCGATTCGCGCTTGGCGATCGCGCCACCGAGTTTCGCGTAGCGCCGAGCTTCGCTCACGAGGTCGGAGCCGTATACCGGCGTACCGTCTTCAAAGCGGAGTCCGTCCCCGCTATTCGCATACACCTCGCTTGAGACGTACGGCGTGACCGGCGAATTGATCGAGTAATCGGTGACGGTGTACGTTATCATGCTCCCGTCTTTTGTCTGGGTCTGATCTATCTGTGCCGAAACCATCTTCGCGAACGGCACCGGGCTCGGCAGTCGTTTCGGCATCACGAAGACGAGGTCGAGGTCCTTGTTTGCGAGTGAGCGAGTGAGGCCGAGGCAGGCGACGCCGAGGCCGCCGCTATTGAAGGGCGGGAACTCCCAACCGAACATGAGTACGCGGAGTTTCTGCCGCGTTCGCGCGATTACTCGGCTGCCCGTCTCAGTATGCGAGAAGACGGCGCCCAAAATAGCCCCGGCGACGAATAAGGAAAAAAGCAACGCGAGTATATTTATAAGAAAAGGAATACTCATGAGCGCTTACTATCACCATACCATCTATCGCTATGGTGTGGTCGCGCCATGTTCGTGAATGTGTGTATTGCGAAGCTTCACTGCGTTCCTCCGTGCATTCCCGAATATCACGGCTCGCTTCGCTTGCAAAGGCCGCCTTGCGGCGTATGCTCGAGCCAGAAGCTCTTCGTGATAGGAGGGTAGATATACCTATTTTCTCGAAAGGAGAATGAAATGGATGAGCAACGCACCATTGAACAAGTTCGCATGGACCCCATCTTTAGGGCATTTAACCCCGAAGGAAAACACTTTCTTGAAGCACGCTTTCTTCCGCCCGCGCTGAATCAGTACGCCGACCGTCCCATCAATGTCGCCGCACTGACGCTTCTCGGGTATCCGCACCTCAAGGCCATACCGGCTTTCCAGATGATGCTCGAAGATTTCACGGCGGGCTGCTATTGGGGCCAGCATACCCTGGTGATTGACGGAAGCGGCAATACCACTCATGCGGTTGCGCGGCTCGCTCCGGCCTTCGGATTCAAGAAGGTAACGGGCGTAGTGCCTGGGGATATCCCAGAGAGCAAGCGGGGAATACTTGCGGCGCTTTCTACCATCAAGATCATGTCGCCCGACGGGAATCAAACTGCCGCCGAGTTGGCGATTGAGGAAGCTCAGAAGCCCGGGCACGTGCGCTTGAACCAGTATGCCCATCCGGGTAATGCGCGTGCTCATGAACTCTATACCGGGCCGCAAGTGCTTCGCGCGCTTGATGGCAATGTCGGCATCATCGCTGTCGCGATGGGTTCGGCGGGTACCGTGACAGGCGTCGGCCGCTTCCTCAAGAAGCATAATCCGGACATAATCGTGCTCGGTGTTTGCCCAAAACTCGACGAAGCAGTGCCGGGCGCGCGCGACAGGAAAAAGATGGCCGAGGTAGTGACCCTTCCGTGGGGCGAGGTCGTCGATGTGGTCGTTGAAGTCTCCCGTAAAGATTCATTCATCGGGACACGGATGCTGTGGAGTGTTGTCGAGCCGCAGCCGGGCCCGACATCAGGTCTCGCATGGAGAGGACTCATACAGTACCTCGATATGCTTGATCCAGAGGAGCTTGAAAGACTGCGGGGGAAGAACGCCGCCTTTCTTTGCCCGGATGACGGCCGTTTTTATCCAGAGCGGGTGGGCGGAGAGCTGAGCCCTTCTCAAGGGCTCAAATAATCTGTCAGTGACAAGTCCGAACCCGGTTGCGCGAGCAGCCGGGTTTTTCTTTCTTGGTATCTAGACGCGCGGACGGAAGGCGGCGCGAAGCGCGTTTACGATAACGGCGACATCGATGCCTTCCTGGATGAGAGCGCCCTCGACCGGCACGATGAAGCCGGCGGCGGCGATGAGCATGCCGATAGTCGAGAGGCCGATGCCAGCGGAGACGCTCTGGCTCGCGATACGTACCGAGCGGTGAGCGAGATCGAAGAGCTCGCGGATGAGCACGACGTCATGGCCGAGGATAGCGACGTCGGCAGCGTCGATCGAGGCGCTGTTCTCGGTGCCGGAGAAGACGATGCCGACGTCCGCCTTCGCGAGGGCGGGCGCGTCGTTCAATCCGTCGCCCACCATCGCGACGACGTCGCCCTTCGCGCGAGCTTCCTCGACGATGCGGTATTTCTCCTCGGGTGTGCAGTCGGCGCAGATGTCGAGGGCGAGCCCGGCGAAGATGGTTTTCGCATGCTCCTCGCGGTCGCCGGTGAGGACCGCGACCTTGAAGCCTTCCTTGGCGAGGTCGGTGAGAAGTTTCTTCGCATTGTCTTTCAGCACATCGGCAAAATGGAAGACCGCTGCGGGCGTACCGTCTTCGCTCAGGAGGAGCGAGATGCCTCCTTCCCGGTGGTGCTTCTCGGGAGATTGTTCCATGGTGACATAGCGTCCGCCGACCGTGCCGGCGATGCCCTTGCCGATGACTTCGCTCACGTCTTGTGCCGGAGCGGGAGAGAAGTTCCTGGCGTGCGCGGCAGCGACGGTGGCGCGAGCGAGCGGATGTATGGAATGGAATTCGAGCGCCGCCGCGAGCGAGAGTACCTGTTCTTCGGTCATGTTCGGCGCCAGAAGGGTGATACCGACGAGCTCCGGCGTGCCGAGGGTGAGCGTGCCGGTCTTATCGAAGTAGATAGTCGTGACGCGCGCGACCGTCTCGAGCACGGCTGGCGTCTTCACGATGATGTTCCGGCCGGCCGCGCGCGAGAGACCGCCGATGAAGGCGACCGGCGCGGCGATGATGAGCGGGCACGGCGTCGCGATGACGAGCACCGCGAGCACACGTGCGATGTCGCCCGTTACGAGGTAGACGCCGCCCGAGAGTGCGAGCGTGATGAGCGTAAACGGGAGATTTGCGGCGGCGGCAAGGCGCACGAAGGGCGCCTGATCGCGGTTCGCGTCTTTCACGAGATCGACGATCTTCGCATAGGTGGAGGTCGCGAGCGTCCCC
>JAJXUR010000031.1 GCA_021782715.1 bacterium | reverse complement strand
CCGAGGCCGAGCACAGACGAGCCGTCCGAGACGATAGCAACGCTGTTCTTCTTGATCGACATCTTGCGCGCGTCCTCCGGGTGCTTCGCGAGATGAAGCGACGCGACGCCCACGCCCGGCGTGTACCAGAGCGAAAAATCGCTTTTCTTCGAGAGCTTCACTTTCGCCCGCGTCTCGATCCGCGCCCCCTGCTTCTTGAACGCTGCCAGTATTTTCTTGGTGTCCATAGATTGGCTAGTATACTACAGGAGTGAACGCAGACGACCTTGTTGATAAACACTTCCCGAGGCTGAAACCCGACCAGAAACGGGCGCTTGCGAAGCTCGGGATACGGACCATCCGCGATCTCCTCTATCATTTCCCCGCCCGCTACGAGAACGCCGGACCGACGGGAACCATCACCGGCGTCGAGGCCGGCGCCGAGGTGACGCTCTACGGCACGGTGCGCAAGCCGGACATCCGGAAGACGTGGAAGAGCCGCCGGCCCGTCGCCGAAGCCTGGCTCGAGGATGCCTCGGGCAAGATCAAGATGATGTGGTTTTCCCAGCCGTACATCGCGAAGTCGCTCCACGACGGCATGGTAGTGAAGGTGAGCGGCCGGGTCGCGGGCGAAGGCGCGAAAATATACCTCGCGAACCCCGAGATCGATAAGTCACCCATCGCGCCTGAAGACATTCACAACTCGCTCTTCACCCAGATCGACGTTGGGGATGTTAAACATCCCCATTTGAGAGATTTGGGGATGTTTAACATCCCCAACTCTGGGGAAGAGCTGCACCCGGTCTATTCCGAGAGTAAGGGCGTCTCCTCGCTCTGGATCACTCATGCGATACGGAAGGTATTCGAGACGCATGCGCACGAAGCAATTATCGACCCTATCCCCGCCGACATCCTCGCTCGCTACAACCTCCCCTCGCTTTCATCCGCACTCGTCTTTATACACGCACCGCAGAAGATGCCCGATGCAGCGGCAGCGCGCAAACGATTCGCTTTCGAAGAAGTCTTCGCGCTTCAGATAGTGATGCAGCAGCGCCGTCGGGAACTCTTACGCGAGGAGGCGCTGCCGGTCGCCGTCGACCGTGCGAAGCTCGCTGATTTCATCGCCTCATTCCCTTTCCCCGCCACCGCTGCGCAGCTGCGTGCCATCGAGGCTATCACCGCCGACTTCGAGAAGACCCACCCTATGCTCCGACTCCTCGAGGGCGACGTAGGTTCTGGCAAGACGGCGGTCGCCGCCGCGACCGCCTACCTCGTCGCGACCTCAACACCGAAAGGGCGCATCGCCGGGACGCTTCAGGTAGCGTATCTTTGTCCGACTGAAATATTGGCGAAGCAGCACTTCTCGACCTTCGTCTCCTATTTTAAGGACCACCCTATCCCTATCGGCCTCATCACCGGCAGCGAGTGCCGCGTCTTTCCATCAAAAGTGCGCTACGAGGAGTCAGCAAAACTCACGAAAGCAACCTTCCGCAAGCGCGTCGCCGACGGGCTCATCCCGATCGTCATCGGCACGCATGCTCTCATCGAGAAATCGCTCTCCTTCAAGTATTTCGCCTATGCCATCATCGACGAGCAGCATCGCTTCGGCACCATCCACCGACAGAAGCTCGCGACCAAAGGTGCCATTACACCCCATCTCTTGTCGATGACCGCGACGCCCATCCCGCGCACGCTCGCTCTCACGCTCTATGGCGACCTCGATCTCACGCTTCTCGACCAGATGCCCGCAGGGCGCAAGCCGGTCATTACGGCAGTGCTCGGCCCCGAGAAACGCGAGGAGGCCTACGAGCGCGTGCGGGAAGAACTCGCTCTCGGTCATCAGGCGTATGTCATTTGCCCGCGTATCGACGAGCCTGATCCGGATAAGGAACTCGCTCTTCAAGCGAAGTCAGTAAAAGCAGAAGCGGCACGACTCAAGAAAGAAGTATTCCCGAAAGCGACTATCGATATCCTCCATAGCAAAATGCGCCCGGCGGAGAAAGAAGAGGTGATGCAGCGATTTGCGAGCGGCGTCATCGACATCCTCGTTGCGACGTCAGTCGTCGAGGTGGGCGTGAATGTGCCGAATGCGACTGTCATCCTCATCGAGGGCGCCGAGCGCTTCGGGCTCGCCCAATTGCACCAGCTACGCGGCCGTGTCATCCGCTCGAGCGACCAGGCATACTGCTTCGCTCTCCCCGAATCATTCGGCCAGGCGACCAAGGATCGCATGAAAGCGCTCGTGAATGCGAAGAACGGTTTCGAGCTCGCCGAGTACGACCTCGCCCTCCGCGGCGCAGGCGAGCTCGCCGGCGGCCGCCAGTGGGGCGTCTCCGACATCGCGATGGAAGCACTGAAGAACCTCAAGCTCGTCGAGGCGGCGCGCACCGAGGCGGCCGCCCTCGTCGCAAAAGATCCTGGATTACAGCATTACCCTGCCCTCGCCGCGCGCGCACACACCGCCGACAAAGAGATGCATTTGGAATAATCGTGCGCTACAGTAACAGCATCCGCCCCTAGCTCAATGGTTAGAGCACAGAGCTTATACCTCTGCGGTTCCTGGTTCGAGTCCAGGGGGGCGGACTGAATGACAAAACCGCGAGCCGGGGTCGCGGAAATTTCTGAGCGGCGGCAAGGAAATTATCCGTGACGACAAGTCATATTGAAGAATCCGGTGCGCGGTGCTAGGATGCAGTCTGATTTTGTTCGTTCTTCAACCAGTGAGAGAAGGAGAATACTAATGCCAGCAACACTCGCAGCAAGGGAAGAAACCTGTATCAGCATCATTTATCGCGGAACGCGGCTGAGGGTCCGCGAAAGCTTCACCGTAGGTATACTTGCGGTCCTCAAAGACCGTGCGGATATCCTTGATGAAGGCGGGAAAATGGTCTTCCCGGAGAAGGCCGTCATTTGCCAATGTGTCGAGGGTCTTCCTCCGGAAGACCGCCGGCAAGCCGGAACGCCCGTCACCATTCTCAATCCCGGGAAGAATCACAGGAATTTCATACTGCCGAAAGCAAAGGCTTCGGCGGTGAATCCCATCCGTACAATTCAGAAGGAGTTCGTCCGGCCCGTCAAGAAATGTGCCAATGAACACATTCGCGGCACTTGCAAAAACTGCTGCAACAGCCCAAGCCCGAGGGGGAAATAAGGCGAGTTTCCCTCAATCAAACCCCGACTTGTTCGGGGTTTTCGTTTGTCACGCCTGCGCGATTGGCGTGAAGACGTCCTCGTCTTCACGCTTCTTCGGCACGATGCCGTTCGCGATAAGCGTCTTCTCGAAGTCCTCGCGCTCCACCGTCTCTTTCTCGATAAGCTCCTTCGCGATGGCGTCGAGCGCTTTGCGATGTTCTCTGAGGACCGCCTCAGCACGCACTTTCGCTTCGTCGATGATGCGCGAGACTTCGGCGTCGATCTCGGCAGCGACCTGCTCCGAGTACGGCTCGCGCCCGAGCTCGCGCTCGCCGAAAGCGATGGGGCCGAGCTTGTCGCTCATGCCGTAGCGCACCACCATATCGCGCGCGAGCGCGGTGATGACCTGCAGGTCGTTACTAGGCCCGGTCGTCACATCATCGAAAAGCAGCTCCTCCGCAACGTAGCCGCCGAGCGTGGCCGCAATATCATCCTTGAACTGCTTCTTCGACTGCATCTTGCGATCGTCGAAGGGGAGCTTGAGCGTATAGCCCGCGGCTCTTCCGCGGCTGATGATGGAAATCTTGTGCACCGGATCGGCATGCTCGAGCACCGAGGAGACGAGCGCGTGGCCGGCCTCGTGATACGCAGTGAGCTCCTTCTCGCGCTTGGAAAGCAGGTGCGACTTGCGTTCGGGACCGAGCATCACCTTCTCAATCGAACGGATGAGATCGTACTGCGTGACCTCCGTGCGCGAATCGCGGGCAGCGAGGATGGCACCCTCGTTCATGAGGCTGTAGAGCTCGGCACCCGAGAAGCCCGGCGTGCGCTCGGCGATGACCGAGAGCACGACATCAGGACCGAGCGGCTTCTTCCGCGCATGTATCTTGAGTATCTCCTCGCGGTCGCGACGGTCCGGCAGATCGATAGTGACGCGCCGGTCGAAGCGCCCGGGGCGCAGGAGTGCAGGGTCGAGCACGTCGGGCCTATTGGTTGCCGCCATCACCACCACCTTCTCAGTCGGTTCGAAGCCGTCCATCTCGACGAGGATCTGATTGAGCGTCTGCTCGCGTTCATCGTTGCCGCCACCCATGCCCGCCCCGCGCGTGCGGCCGACGGCGTCGATCTCGTCCACGAAGATGATCGCGGGCGCGGCCTTCTTCGCGAGCTGGAAAAGATCGCGCACGCGAGAAGCGCCCACACCGACGAACATCTCGACGAATTCGCTGCCCGATATGGAGAAGAACGGCACGCCCGCCTCGCCCGCCACGGCGCGCGCGAGCAACGTCTTGCCCGTACCCGGCGCACCCATCAGGATGATGCCTTTGGGGATGCGCGCGCCGATATCGAGGAATTTCTTCGGATTCTTGAGGAAGTCGACAATCTCGAGTAACTCTTCCTTCGCTTCGCGCGCGCCGGCGACGTCCGCAAACGTGACGCGCTGCGAGAGGTCGGCCGGATCGATGATGCGTGCTTTCGACTGACCGAAACTGAACGCCTGCACACCCGCGCCCCGCATCTGCCGCGAGAGGAACCAGAACAGGACCGCGAAGAAAAGCAGCATGAGGACCGTCGGTGCAAGCGTCGCGAACCAGAAGTCGAATCCCGATTGCCCTTCAACCGTTATCGAGACTTTCGCGAGCTCAGAGGGCGTGACGCCATAGGTCGCCAGCGTCTCAGGAAGGCCAGCGGAAGGGTCCTTGCGCGATGTCTTCGTCGAACCGTCGCTATACGTGAGGTCAAGTGAATCGCCATTCACCGTAACGGAGGATATCTTCCCCGCTGCGACATCGGTCGCCACCGCGGAGAGCGGGATGGTGCTCGTCGGCTGAGTGAGATCGCCAACGAGCGAATAGGCGCTCATGAGGAGCA
>JAJXUR010000030.1 GCA_021782715.1 bacterium | reverse complement strand
GAATATCTTATTGTTGAAGAATGGAACAAAATTCCGCATAAAGGGGACGTTGTGATTGCGAACATATCAAGTCAATATGTAATTGCACGTGTTGCTGGAGTCTCTGGCGATGTCGTTGCGGGTATTCAGGTACCTAGTGGTGAATACTACTTATCGAAGGATAATCCGTCTGCTACGCAAGTACCCGGTTTAGTTTTATGGCGTGCAATCGTCGGGAAGTTGGTACTCGATCTAGGGCATACCAATTTTTAGTCCTAATGTTGGGTACAGTACCGCTTCTCCTGTTCACGTCTCAAAACTCGCCAAGAATCATTCAATCATCTCAAAACCGACCCATACCGGCTCCCGTCGCTAAAGAGGAGAGGAGAGTCGCGGAAGAATCTTTAGATTGCTTGCGGTGGCGGGTACCGTACCGACACGGTCACCAAAAAAGCGAATCCGTAGTATTGTGAATGACGGCCTCACGCCAAAATTCGTAGGCCCGGCGCGAGGCACTCCTTAGTTTCTAACTCACTTCGTTCATAAGAAACTAATGCCGCTCTCGTCGTTCAACGGATAGGATAGCCCCCTCCGAAGGGGCCGATGACGGTTCGATTCCGTCCGAGAGCACTCACAAAAGAAAAGTCCCGCTTTGCGGGACTTTTCTTTTGCATTACGCCTTTGCCTTTTTTATGGCGAGGGCAAGGCGGCTCTTCTTGCGGGCGGCGGTGTTGCTCTTGATGACGCCGCGTTTCTTGGCCTTGTCGATGGTTGCGTACGCCTTCGAGAGGAGCCCTTCTGCCGTCTTCACATCCTTAGCGGCGAGCGCCTTGGTGAGCGACTTCGCCGTATCCTTCATCGCGTCCTTGCGGCGCAGGTTGAATACGTGCTTTTTCGCCGACGAGCGGATCGCTTTCTTTGCTGAGCTGGTGATTGCCATATGTCCTCTATATATACGCTATATCCCGTTCTATGGCAAATGGTACTATACGCGCATGATACGGCAGATACGCGGCAAGGTACTCTCCGTTGGCCCGACGAGTACGGTCATCGAGGTCGCCGGCTTCGGCATCGAGGTGCGCATGAGCGCACCGGAGGCGCTCGCGGTCGGCGCCGAAACCTCGCTCGCGACCCACCTCACACTCAAACAGGACGGGCTCGAGCTCTATGGCTTCCCCATCGCAGCTGATCGCGACTTCTTCGAGCTTATCCTCACCGTCTCAGGCGTCGGGCCAAAAACCGCGCAGGGTGTGCTGCGACGCGCGACGCGCGACGCGCTTGAGGGCGCCATCAGCAAACGCGATCTGAGCTATCTCACGAAGGTCGTCGGGCTTGGCAAGAAGAGTGCCGAGAAGATGCTGGTCGAACTCGCCGACAAGGTCGGCCCGCGCGCGCACAGCAGCGTCGACGGCGAAGTGTTCGATACTCTCGTCGCACTCGGCTACACCGAACGCGAGGCGCGCAAGGCGCTCCAAGCCGTTCCAGAAAGCGTGAACGGGAAAGAGGCTCGGCTCAAAGCGGCGCTCTCTTCCGGCTCGTAACATGTACGGCTTCATTGATACTCTTGTCCGTTTTCTGAAAAAGATTGTTCCGGAACCGGCCGTGCGACCGCTGCGCCCGCTCTACCACCGCACGCTCGCTTTTCTCATGGCACTTTCCTACGGCTTCCCCGCAAGGAAGCTCACCGTCATCGGCATCACTGGCACCAAAGGAAAATCGACGACTGCAGAGATGGTCTTCGCGATACTGCGTGCGGCTGGGCACAAGACCGCGCTTCTATCCACCATTCGATTCGCCATCGAGGATGAGTCTGAACCGAATCGCTACAAGATGACGCTCCAGGGTCGCGGCTTCGCGCAAGCCTTCATGCGCAGAGCGCTCAAGGCTGGCTGTACACACCTTGTCATCGAGCTCACGAGCGAGAGCGTCCTGCAATACCGCCACTGGTTCCTCGACCCCGACGCTCTCGTCGTGACGAACATCCAGAAAGAGCACATTGAGAGCCATGGCTCATTCGAAAAATACGTCGCGGCGAAGCGAGTCATCGTCGACACGCTCGCGCGCTCGCCCAAGACGACCCGTATCCTCGTCGCCAACAGCGACATTCCGGAGAGCCGTTCATTCCTATCAGCGCCTGTGACCAAAGCAATCGGCTTCAGCGAGCACGAGCTCACCGACATAACAAAGAGCACTCGAAATGTCAGTTTCACCTACGCCGGAACGCACGTCTCACTACCTCTCCCCGGTACCTTCAACGCGATGAATGCGCTCGCCGCGATAAAGCTCGGCGAAGCGCTCGCTATACCGGTCGTCACATCAGCGACCGCGCTCGCGGCGCTTCCCCTCGTCCGCGGCCGAGTCGAGTCTATCGCCGCCGGGCAGGATTTCATCGCTGTCGTCGACTACGCGCACACGCCGGATTCGCTCATGGCACTCTACGGCGCCTTCCCAGAAGAGCGGAAAATCTGCGTTCTCGGCAACACCGGCGGCGGACGCGACACCTGGAAACGACCAGAGATGGGCCGTATTGCCGACGACAGGTGCACCGAGGTCATCCTCACGAACGAAGATCCATATGACGAAGACCCGCGCGCTATCGTGAATGCTATGGCCGCCGGGATGCAGCGTGCTCCGACCATCATTATGGATAGGCGCGAAGCTATCCGACACGCGCTGCGACTTGCCCTGAGCCTGTCGAAGGGCGCGCAACCCCTCGACTCTGCTCGGGGTGCCGGAAATCAGAACGTGGCCGTTCTGATTTCCGGCAAAGGCACCGATCCTTTCATTATGGGCCCGAAAGGGTCGAAGACGCCCTGGGACGACGCCCAGGTTGTCCGCGAAGAACTCGAGCGACTTCATTTCCTTAGGAACGAAGTGAGTTAGGAAATGAGAAGTGCCCATGTGGTGCGACTTCGTGCGGAAATTTGATAGTATTCCCATATGGAACATGATGCATGGTTTTTCATAGGAGTATTCGTCTTCATATTCCTCATTTGGATTGCTACCGGCGGCCCCCTGCATCCGATAGCTTTCTCCGGGCCGCGACTTGCGTTGCCGGGACAGCTTGGCGGCGGCTCCTACCTCTCGCTTCCTCGTTCGCCTTATGGCATCGGCGGCACTAATACTGCGCTACCGGGCAGCTCCTCAGGCGGCGGTTCAATCGGCAGCGCCGACACTTCTCTCATCGGCGGGATGACCTTCGGCGATGTGTCTCCGTACCATGGCATCGTGACGATGGATCATTCTGTATCAGGCGCCGGATCAACCGATCCGCGCAATGAATACATTGAGATACGCGTCGCACAGGACGCACCCGTTCCGGTCGATATTTCCGGATGGACGCTCCTGAGTGACGCAAGCGGCAGCTCATCCAGCATACCGAAAGGGACAGAGACACCGACGTCAGGCATCGTGAATGCCGCACAAGACATCGTGCTCACCGCGGGAGAGCAGGCTATCGTTGTCTCCGGACAATCCCCTATCGGGGCATCATTCCGAGAGAATAAATGTATCGGTTATTTCAGCAGCTTCCAGAATTTCACCCCTTCCTTGCCGCTCAACTGCCCCGCGCCGTCAAACGAACTCGCTTCGTTCTATGGCGCCGGCTATATCCGCGACGCTTCCTGCATCGACTACGTAAACACGCTCTCGCGCTGCCAAGCAGCGCTCTCACCGCCGCCCACCGTCTCAGGCATGTGCCAGAGCTTCCTGGTGAAATACCTCAATTACAACGGGTGCCTCGATGCGCACCGGAACGATGCTGATTTCAATGGAGACACCTGGCACATTTATCTCGGCCGAAGCGATTCGATGTGGCGCACGCAACACGAGGTCGTGAAGCTGCTCGATACGACCGGCAAGACCGTGGATGCTTTCAGCTACTAACTCTTGAAAGAGAGTATCGCTTGGTTGAGCAATCCCCTTTTCTCTACATGTTTCTTCCATCGACTGTTCGAACGATTCCCGTTCATATACACGCCTGGTGAGAAATTCACCTCGCACTCGAACTTTATCAGATTCTCTTTCCCGACGATCACCACTTCATTAGGAAGTACTACCCGCGACGCAATATCAAAATCACCTAAAAGGGATTTTATTATCTTCAGAATCCGCACATCCTTTTGATATCCTCGGATACTACGTCTATTTTCTTTTGGCCGATAATCAATACATCCCTCGTCATCAAAAAAGGCTCGAATGAATTCACGTTTCAGGCCAGACGGCATTTCTTTTATCTCCTGAAGCAATTCTCTAGACCTCGTATTCAAATAAGAACCGAGGGCTACGTTGCTGTAGGTGATGCGCGAAACCCCGGTCATTTTATTGTAATACCGACTCGGCTCGAAGTCATACCATTCACGCATGAGTCGTTCAACACGTCCGATGAGCGCAACACTCCGGTTGTTATAAGCACATCTTGTGCGTGCTATCTCCCCATCGAAAAGTAAGTGTGCAACAAGGAGCACTGTGTTCGCAGACCATTTCTCAAAGGCCCGGAACTCTCGTTTACTCTTCCCTTTTCGAGCTAGTGCGAATTTTCTAATCCGCTCTCCGGAAGCTTTCTTTATCTCTTTCAAACGCTTCTCGCTCAAGGGGATATCTTTAATGTGGGTATGAATGGAAGACTTCGCTCTTCCTGTCGCTTTCATTATTTCAATAATGCTGTAACCCTCCTTCCGCAAGGTTATACACTGCTCTTTGAAAGAAGTTTTCATGTGCGCCCGGCAGGCTTCGATCCTGCGACCTTCTCGTTAAAAGCGAGCTGCTCTACCGACTGAGCTACGGGCGCATGTGTATTTTCTAGTTGCACACTAGCATTTCTCATTTGTCTCGACGACCCCCTTTATATAGTACCACATGAAGGTTCGTTCCTTGCCGGGTGCACAAAGTTGTTAGCTCAGTTGCTTGTTATGTTTCGCTTTTATTTTTTCAGTCTTGCGGCCGAGGGCGTCCATGATGTCGATGCCCATCGATTTCGCGAGTAGGAATGTGACAATGACGACATCTGCAAATTCGTCAGCAAGGTCGTCGGTGCTTCGTCCCTCCATCTTTCCAGTTCTTTGATTACCAAGAGATGCCAG
>JAJXUR010000029.1 GCA_021782715.1 bacterium | reverse complement strand
TTTTGCAGCGACGCTCCCGGTCAGGAAGACATACGTCGGGAGCAGGAGCACCGCAGCGGCAAACGAGAGCAACGTGATGAGCGACGCGATGATGACCCCGAGACGATACCGGTACTCACGCGCGACCCGAACGCGGCGCTCAGAAGGGAGCAAGTTTGTGAGTCCGTCAGACATAAGAGATTGCATAATCACGCAAAGCGAGACCGATTGCCGTCGCGTACGCGAGCGACTCGGTGTAATCCAGCGATGGAACCCACGCGTCGCGCGAGGCGAGGTTCGTGAATACGTCGCCGGCAACAACCGGTATCTGCAATGTTCCCTCGAGATACTCAGGAAGCCCGCGAACGGAAGCGTTCCCGCCGACCAGGAGTGCTCGCGATACCGGTTCGCGGATGCTCCCTGGCACGGCACGCTCCTGCCAGAACGCCAAGTGGCGGGATATCTCGTCGCGAATCGCGGAGACGGTCGAGAGCATCGCCGCGAGATACTCCTCATTCCCCGGCGTCGGCACGATGCCGCGTTCTGCCTTCACCTTGCGAGCCTCGGCTTCCGTCACACCGAAATATTTCTGCACGGCGAGCGTAAGCGCGTGCCCGCCGATATTGATGGTCGTCGCGAAGCGCGGTATGCGCCGCGTCACGATGGATACCTTCGTCGTCGTCTTGCCGACATCGATGATGAGCGTGGTGGACTCGTCGCCATAAGGGAGCAAGGCGCGTGACGATGCGAACGTCTCTCCCTCGAGAGAACGGATGCTGATATCCGCCGCATCGAACGTCGATACCGTCTCTTCGATGATACGGCGAGCGAAACCAATACCTGCCACTTCCACCTCGCTGTTTGCGTCGTGTCCGAGTTCGATGAAATCGAAGACCGTCTCTGCCGGCGGTAGCGGAATGAACTCATCAAGATGCTGTTCGATTGCAAGGCGCTGTTCATCCTTGCCGACTCCCGATGCGGTTGTCTCGAACAGATAGGATTTTGACTCCGGCAGCGAGACATTCGCCGCGGTGATGCCTGTCATCTCAGCCGCAGACGCCAATGCTTCAATAACTGCCGCACGATCCACAATCTCACCGTCGGTGAATGCGCCTGCAGGGAGCCTGGCCTCCACATACTGAGCGAGCACGAGACCATGCGTACTCTCTTCGAGCCGCACCGCCTTCACGCCGCTTGTCGAGAGGTCGATACCTGAAAGCGGAAGCGCCATGTACCGTGGCGGCGCGAACAACGCGCGTAAACGTTCATTGAACACGAGTGGCATACGCGCAGTATACCGCGCACGAGGTCATTCTTTCCTCCTAATGTGCACTGGTACCGGGTGGCACGGGGCGATCCGGCGTCACGAATGCAAATGTCTCATCCGAACCGACCGCGAAGAGCATACCGTCGCTCTCAAGTCCGCGTATCATACGAGGCTCGAGGTTCGTCACGAATGCGAGTTGGCGGCCAACGAGAGCCGAGGGTCCGGACTCCGCGACATACGCGGCGATACCAGACACAATTTGCCGCAACTTCGCCTCCCCGTCGGGGGACACTTCTCCGAAATCCACGGTGAGACGCAGGAGCTTGTCAGTTTCGGGTACGCGCTCGGCGCTTCGTACCGTACCGATTTGTACGTCTATCTTACTGAAATCATCGATGGTGATACGCGGTTTATTCATGTTCATGGCCCACGAGAAAGGTAACTGGTAAGGATGAGCGCGGCGGCGGAGGCATCGACATTCGCGCGCGGCTTCGCCGCGCGCGATTTCATCTGCTTTTCTGGCGCGCGGCGCGCAAGGGCCGACGTGAACATCTCCGATTCATACACGACCGGGACTCCCACGCGCTCGGTGAGGAGCCCGCCGAGCGCTCGAGCATCCTTTGCGATAGGATTCTCCCCGCCCGCGAGGTTGCGCGATTCGCCAATGACGACCACGCCGACATTCTCCTTGGCGATAAGCAAGGCAAGTTCATCGACAAGACGCGGCGTGTTGGACACGATAGCGTGCGGGAAACCCATCGTGCCTCCTTCATCAGAAAGCGCCAGCCCTATCTTCGAGCTGCCATAGTCAACACCGAGGTACCGCATACTCTCAAGTGTATGGTATAGTGCGCATATATGCACGACTTCTCCCCGCTCTATTCCCCGGCGTATTCGCCATTTGCTCTCGGATTCTTGGGCGCCCTCCTCCCCTTCCTTATCCTCGCAGCAATCTGGACCGTCATCCTCAAGGGCTTCGCGCTCTGGCATGCCGCCCGCGGCGGACAGAAATGGTGGTTCATCGCTCTCCTTGTCATAAACACGCTCGGCCTTCTCGAAATCATCTATCTCATCTGGTTTCGCCCGACGGCATCAAGCAGCTCGCACGCCTCTGCGCACGGATCATCAGAGCAGGCGTAAAATAAAAAAGGAGGAGTCGCATAGTGGTCTAGTGCAGCGGTCTTGAAAACCGCCGTGCCGCAAGGCACCGTGAGTTCGAATCTCACCTCCTCCGCACATCCCGCAGTAGCATCCATCGTGATGCTATACTTTTTCGTATGGCCGCCAATGTCATTGCAGAGTGGGAGGGACACGAATACGAGCACGATCCGAAGAGCGCCGACTGGTACTGGGCACTCGGTATTATAGCCGTCGCAGGGACCATCGCGTCGATTCTCTTTGGTAATACTCTATTCGCCGTCCTCATCCTTGTCGCTGCCATAGCAATCGGGCTCCATGCTGCCAAGCAACCTCCCTTGCACCGATTCCAACTCATCGAGACTGGCCTTATGATTGGTGATGTCCTCTTCCCCTTCAATCAAATGATCTCGTTCTCTATCCTTCAAGACGCAGCGGAACAATATCCGCCCCTGCTCTCCATCAAGACAGCGAGCTGGCACGCGCCGCATCTCATGATTCCCCTCGACGGCGTCGACGAGAGCACGGTCCTCGCGCACTTCCTCAATCATGTCGACGAGGAGGAGCACCAGCACACCCTCGCCGACCTGGTGGCGGCGTGGCTCGGATTCTGATATACATTCAGTATCGCCCTCGTATGTAGGCATACTTGGGCTCGTTCGGCGGGAACAAAATCAAGCAGACTTGTTTTGTTCCACCTCACTTCGCCCTCGTCGTTCAATGGATAGGACGGCTCCTTGCGGAGGAGCTGATGCAGGTTCGATTCCTGCCGAGGGCACTATATGAAAAAACGGCATCATGCCGTTTTTTTTCATATGGTGCCCTCGAGCACGCGCGGGGCGCGTGCGTACAGGAATCGAAAACCTTGCGAGCATTTTATGGAGCGAAGCGAACAGAAAATCCGCAAGGGGTACTGACCCTGTAAGGGTCGATACGCGTAATCGCGGTCCTGCCGAGGGCACCGGCTCGTGCTACTTCAAGTGACTGTGCCGACTGACATACGTAGAAGCTCAGCGCGCGTATGAGAGCGCCTTCGCGGAGAGCGCCGGAACGGCAGCGCAAGGACCGTCTCCGTACTCGGCCTTAAGCGTCGTCGCGCCCGTCATCTCAACGACGAGATGACCTTCGCTGCCCGTGCCGCCGGCGCCTGCCGGACCGTCGAAGCAGTAGGCATGCCCGTCGGCCGTTATCTCGCTCGGCTCCCGATTCACATACCCGCTCCCTGTCGGCGCGAAGAAGATTTGTGTGCCCATCCACTGGTTCGACACGAGATCGTCGCCGAAACTTACCGCGCCCTCGGCCGGATTAGTGTTCGAGTGAACGATAGCGAGAAGGCCGCTCTCAACGAGGCCATTCCGCATATTCATCCCCTGCTCATACCAGTTGCCCTGTGCCGTGCCGGCCTTATCCTGCATGACGGCGCCGCAGGCGGGGATGCCGTTCGTACCCGCATTTTTAATAGTGAGGGCTGCATTGAGCGTCGATCGGAGCGGCTCGGCGAAGTAGTCGAGCGGACAAACTGCGTGGAGATAACTGTCGCCCACCATCCCAGTCGCGGCCTCCTGGTTGAGAAACTTCAAGGAGAGAGTCCGGACATCAGCAGCAGCAAAATCGAAATCGCCGGTGAATGTGCCCAGCGCCTCGCCGCCTTCAAGCGGAATATCCGTGCGGTAGATCGTATTGTGCATGATCGCTCCGCCATTCTGCACTGCGATCGGCGTGAGGCCGGCAATAGCTGCCTGGATCGCCGGACTCAGGGCGTCCATCTGGTACGCGAACATGACGCTCTTGCAAGGCGAGAAAAAGACCATCACTTTGTTACCCTCGAGGTGCGTCTGGTCGACCTGTGTCACGACCTGAAGGAGCGTCGCTTTCCCGGGAGCCAAAGCGGTCGATTCGCCTGAGGAATTCGTATAGACGTACACATGGTCGGCTTGATTCGGGAGAATGTGGGCACCGTTCATGTTACCGAGCGGTATGATACCCGAGAGCTGGCCCGAATCGAGCGGCGCATGATCGAAAAAGGCAGTATCGCCCGCCGGACAATCCGGCAGGGCGCCGGCATTCACGCTCGTACCATCCCCCGCATACGCGACGGTATGCTCTTCCCCGTTGAAACCGTTGATACCGGCAGGCTGCGCCGCTTTCGGTGCAGATACAGAATTGCCTCCTACGCTCTGACCGCTTCCGCCATTTGCAGCGCGGCGCTTCTCGGAGGCGACGGTCTCTGAGGTGCTCGACCAGGTCCCCTGCTCTTTCATGAGTCCCTCCAATTGCGCGCAGGCGGCTTGCGCGACGCCAGTCTGACAAACCGAGACGCAGTCGGTTTCATCGCGGCAACCGATCTGTTGCATCACTTGATCTATCGAAAGATGCGAGAGATCCGAACCGTTTTGCGCCACAGGCGGGTGACCGAAGAAGCCTCCGATGAACATGAGTACGCCCGCGACAATCCCTTTAAACCATGCCATATGGATATATGAGAATGTATTGGTAATACCCTTATCATACCGCCGACAAGATTCCTTGGCGGCGGGCGTGGGGATTACGAACAATCTATTACGGGCGATATACCGGCGATTGTCGACTGCATTATGACCGCATAATCATCCGGGGGGCGCAGCGCTGATTTCCTTTCCGAGGAATAAATGGGGGGCAGACTCTCGTCGTTCGACGGATAGGATAGCCCCTCCGAAGGGGCCGATGACGGTTCGATTCCGTCCGAGGCACCAAAAAAGCGAATCCGTAGTATTGTGAATCACAGCCTCACACCAAAATTCGTAGGCCCGGCGTGAGGCACTCCTTAGTTTCTAACTCACTTCGTTCATAAGAAACTAATGCCGCT
>JAJXUR010000028.1 GCA_021782715.1 bacterium | reverse complement strand
AACGAGCTCGGCGAGAGCGGCAAACATTTTAAGATACTGAAGGAGGAAGCCTCGTCCGCCGGCGTCCGCCGCATCAAAGCAGTGTTAAAATAAATTGATGCGTTTTCTCGAGAATCTTTTTCGTAAAAAGAAATATGCCGAGTCGGTGGTTCTGATTGATATCGGCGCTGACACGGTCGCCGGCGCCTACGCGCGTTACGAAGAGGGCGCACAGCCGACCATCCTCTACACGCGCCGCCTGCCGATCGAGATCCGTACCGACGAAGCGCATGATCGCGCCATGGTGCGCGCGCTCGAACTACTCGGTACCGACCTCCTCCGCGAGGGAGCGCCGGCGCTCGCACGGACGACCGGGAGCGGGAGCGCGGACCGAATCCTCGTCTCGATCGATGCGCCATGGCAGGAGACCCTTGTACACACCGAGCATTTCGAGCAGGAGGACTCCTTCATTTTCACCAAGGAGCTCGTCGAAGCGAAATTGAAAGAGAGTGTCGCCGCACCGTCACAAAAACTCCTCGCCGATACAAGCATCATCGGCATTACCCTGAACGGCTACGATACGAATAATCCCTACGGCCGACGGGTGCATCGCGCATCGGTCATCGCGCTTACATCGCTCATCGAGCGGAATGTCGCGAAAAGCATCCTCTCTATGCTCGAGCGCCTGTATCACACGAAAGACATTTTCCCGATAGCCGGTAGTTCGCTCCGCTACCAAGCCATGCGCTCGCTCTTTCCGCACGAGCGTGACGCGATCATCATCGACGCGACCGGACGCTCTCTCACTTCCATATCGCTTATACGGAAAGGCATGTTCGTAACGATGGTCAACGTGATGACACACTCCGACGACGACAATTGGGTCTCTTCCGTTACCAGTGAGCTCGGCGAACTCGCGAAGCATTATCCGCTGCCGCGGACAATTTTCCTTCTCGCGCGAGAGCAAGAGGTGACGGAACTCCGGGAGAAACTCGATCCGTCGACATTCGCTCCGCTCTGGTTTGGGGATGCTCCGCTGAAAATCGTTGTCGTCCTGAAGAGTCTCATCGGCGGCTCAATACGCCAGATGACCACCAATACCCCCGGTCTTGCTCTCCTCCTGATGGCGCTCTATCTCCAAAATCGACATCAAGCACTTTCGGGTAATGCACAGCGCCTTCCCGCGACAGCGGGAGAGTGAGTGGTATACTCCCCCCATGCACAAAATTGATGACATCATTCCGCCTTCGAGACGGCGAGAAAACGAATCCTTTATCCGTACCGATGAACAGACCCCTCTTCGTCCGCTCCGACTCACGAAGCACGCACCGGGATTCCCAATCAAGACGCTCCTCGCGGTACTGATTATCATCGCTGCCTCCGTGAGCGCACTGTACTATTTCTCGAGTGCCGACGTGCAAGTGACCCCGAGCACGGTCTCGGCCGCCATTCAGAGCTCTTTCACCGCAACAGAAAGTTCCGGCGACCTTCCTTATGAAATCGTCACGTCGCAAAAGATAGCCTCACAGAGCGTGAAGAGTAGCGGCACCAAAGAGGTTAATTCCTCCGCATCCGGCACCATCACTATCTACAATACGCAATCGAAAGCCCAGAGACTCATCACCAATACCCGCTTCGCGACGACTGCCGGCCTCATTTTCCGCATCCATGCAGCCGTAACCATCCCTGCGGGCAGCGCTGCGAAGCCCGGAACGGCGACGGCAAAGGTCTATGCTGACAAGACCGGCGATGCGTACAACGTCGCTCCGACGTCGTTCACTATTCCTGGATTTGCTGGCACGCCGCAAGCGAACGAGGTCTACGCCCGTTCTGCGGGCGCTATGACGGGTGGTGCCTCGGGAATGGCTCCGATTATAGATACGGCGCTTGAAACGCAGACCACGAGCGCCCTCACTGCCGCGCTCGCACCGCAGCTCGCCGCGAGTTTGCAGGGACTTGTCCCGACCGGATATGTGCTTCTTCCGGGTGCGGCAACAACGACGCTCGATGAGCTCGCTCCTGTGATGTCATCGACCACTGGTATGGTCGAAGTGCGAGAACAGGGGACCATCACCGCTGTCGTGTTCCCGAATACGGCGCTTGCAAAAGCGATTGCAACGTCGGTTGCCGGTCTCGGTTACCAAGGCGAACCGCTCACACTCGCCCCGACAAGCAATCTCACCCTCTCGACCGTAAGCCTGCCGGATGCGAATGCTTCCTCGTTCACCTTCACGCTCGCCGGCACAGCATCGCTTATCTACACTGTAGATCCCACGCGCATAGCGGCAGCCGTCGCGGGAAAGACGCGTTCAGCAGCTGAGGTCGCGTTGACAAATTACCCGGAGGTCAAGCGCGCGGTCATCATTCTCCGCCCGTTCTGGCGCCAATCGTTCCCCGAGGACCCCGCTTCGATCTCGGTGACGACCGTTGCCCCCTAGCAGGGTTTGACGATTTCCGGCACACCTGCTAGATTATCTAGGTACCTTATGGGAGCGACGCAAGCTAAATGAGCGAAGGCGAAGATATCAAGACTACGACGGCAGGGTCCGTCGAGGAGGTATTGCCGAACTCGCTTTTTCGCGTTCGTCTCCCGGCAAAGGAGGAGGGAGGGGAAGGCGAACTTATACTCGCCTACCTCGCAGGCAAGATGCGCTTACACCGCATCCGCGTGCTGATGGGAGACCAGGTAGACATGGTGCTGGACCCGTATGGGGGCCGTGCGAGGATTGTGCGCCGATTAACCTAACAACAGATCAAATCCATTTACGATGAAAGTTCGTGCCTCAATCAGAGTCCAGCAACCGGGAGACCAGCTCGTCAGACGCGGCGGTCGCCTGTACCGTATTAACAAGAAGAACCCGCGCCGTAAGGCGCGTCAAGGCTAATTTTTTCGTATGCGTATCGCCGGCGTTACTATTCCCGACAACAAACAACTTGCGTACTCTTTGCCGATTATTTTCGGTATCGGTCCGACGCGCGCCAAGGATATCCTAAAAGCCGCAAACATACCGGAGAACAAAAAGGGCAGCGAGCTCTCCACTGAAGACGAGCAGAAGATTCGCGCGCTCGCCGAAGCCTACCTCATCGAAGGCGAACTCCGCCGCGAAATCGGCCAGAACATCAAGCGCTTGAAGGACATCCGTTCCATCCGTGGCGACCGCCACTCGAAGGGCCTCCCGGTACGCGGCCAGCGCACCTCGACGAACTCGCGCACCCGTCGTGGCAATGTCCGCAAGACGATGACTTCCGGTCGTCGTACGCTCGAAAAGACGTAATCACTGATACTTTTACTACTACCTCATTATGGGAAAGAAACGAATCATCAAGAAGAGCGGAAAAGGCATGGATCAAGGCCGGAAGGAACGCGCCCTCGGAAAAGCGACCAAACGCCATCTCGAGAAGGGGATCCTGCATATCGAAGCTACCTTCAACAACACGAAAGCCATCATCACCGACGAGAAGGGAAATGCTGTCGTGTCGAGCTCGGCCGGCGCGCTCGGCTTCTCGGGAGCCCGCAAATCCACGCCGTATGCCGCAGCGAAGGTCGGCGAATTCCTCGGCGAGAAGGGTATGATGATCGGTCTCAAGGAAGCGTCAGTCATCATCCGCGGCGTCGGTGCCGGTCGCGAGTCCGTGCTCCGCGCCTTCTCAGGCAAGGGTATCCAGATTCGCGCCATCAAGGATGCAACCCCGGTTCCGCACAACGGCCCGCGCCCGCCGAAGCCTCGACGCATCTAATATTTTTACTACATGAAAACTCCCCCGCGATATAAGACAGCGAAGCGCCTTGGCGCGACCGTCTTCGAGAAAGCCCAGACGCAGAAGTTTGCTATTTCTGCTGAGCGCTCCGAGAAGAATAAGCGCCGCGGTCGCGGTCGCCAGAGCGAGTACGGCAAGCAGATGCTCGAGAAGCAGAAGGTGCGCATGACCTACGGCCTCACGGAACGCCAGTTCCGCAACTACGTGAAGAAAGCGCTCGCTGCACACAGCACCAAGCCATCCGACCTTCTCCATGAACTCCTCGAGCTCCGCCTCGACAACATCATCTGGCGCCTCGGCCTCACCCAGACGCGCCGCGCCGCTCGCCAGATGGTGTCGCACGGCCACGTGATGGTCGATGGCAAGAAGAGCCGTGTGCCGTCGCAAGCAATCGCAGTCGGCGATCGCATCAGCGTGCGCGATGGCTCGAAAGAGCACGGTTCATTCGTCGGTTTCTC
The DNA here is from genome assembly GCA_021782715.1 of bacterium. Taxonomy (GTDB): domain Bacteria; phylum Patescibacteriota; class Minisyncoccia; order Phycocordibacterales; family Phycocordibacteraceae; genus C7867-001. The sequence goes on along the minus strand of JAJXUR010000028.1, from coordinate 1,040 downwards.
CGAGCGCTTCATGGAGCGGAAGCTCCCCTCGTGGCTCTCGTGGAATCCGAAGTCGATGGAGGGCAGCGTTACGCTGAAGCCGACGTCGGCTTCAGCAGATGTCGCCGGCGACCTCGTGTCGGTGCTCTCGTTCTATACGAGGTAAAATATTTAAATGTTTAAACATTTAAATATAATTAATAATTGGTAATTACGATTGCGTTATGGAATACCACATCACCCTTCCGAGTAAGCCCCGTATCGTGTCCGAAGAGGACGTACAGGGCGTTTATGAGATAGACTCGCTCTATCCGGGCTACGGCCACACCCTCGGTAACAGCCTCCGCCGCATCATCCTCTCGTCCTTGCCGGGCGCCGCCATCACGCAAGTGAAGATCGACGGCGTGCCGCACGAGTTCGCTACTATCGACGGTGCGCGCGAGACGGTCATGGAGATCCTCCTCAACCTCAAGCGCGTCCACTTCGTGCTCCATGGCGACGAGCCGCAGACCATCTCGCTTTCCGCGAAGGGCACTGGCGAAGTCACTGCGAAGAATTTCAATCTTCCGAGCCAGGTCGAGATTATGAACCCGGGACAGCACATCGCTGACCTCTCCGGCAAGGCATCCTTCGAGCTCGAAGCCACCATCGAACGCGGTCTTGGTTACGTGCCACGCGAAGTCCTCACCAAGGACAAGGTTGACATCGGTACTATCGCGCTCGACGCGACGTTCACCCCGATCCGCCGCGTGAACTACGAAGTAGAGAACATGCGCGTCGGTGACCGCACGGACTTCAACCGCGTACGCATCCTCATCGAGACCAACGGCACTATCTCGCCGCGTCAGGCGCTCGAACAGTCCATCGAGACGATGATTCACCAGTTGAAGGCCATCATCGGATTCCAGGAAACCGCACCGACGGCCGAAGAATCGTCGTTCTCCGGAGCGAAAGATGAAAGCGGCATCGACGCCGCAAAGGTGAAGATAGCCGATCTTGAGCTCTCCGCACGCGTCACCTCGGCTATCGAAGATGCCGGTATCAAGAGCGCGGCCGGTCTC
>JAJXUR010000027.1 GCA_021782715.1 bacterium | reverse complement strand
GCGCATCAGACCGTCGTTCAGCCGAATCTCACCGTGAAAAGCCATCGGCTCGTGCTTGCGGTCGCTCTCGCCGACCTCGGTGCCGCGGGTATGGATCCAGTGAGTTTTATTCGCGACGGCTGGACGTTGTTCGCAGAAGATCAGATCGATATCGCCATGACGCTTTCGGCAGCCCGCCGGAGCGAGGATATCGATGAAGTCGTACAGGAGAAGTATCGCGAACGGTTTCTCGCTTGGCTTTCTACGCAGGCGGCATTCGCCCGGGGCAGGAAAGAGCTTTTCTTTCACGAAGTCCAGGGTCTCGATGTGGCCGCGACGCAGCGAATGCGGATGCTCTTCTCGCATTTCGATGAGTCGATAGCCGCAGCCGATGAGGAATGCGATCGTTTCGAAACCATGGATTTCGTTTCGCTCGCCCGACACCTGGTGCCGGATGCATTCCCGGACGAGGGCTGATAGTCTTGAGGGCGGTTTGATTTGCTTCCTGGCAAATCAAACCGCCCTTTTCTTTTGCTCGCAGCCGGCGTTAGTCGGGTTTCGCTGCCCGCCCGTACTTGTCCTCGAAACGCTCGATGTCATTTTCGTCGAACTCGACGAAGGCTATCTCGAGAAATGTTATGCCGCCGGGCCCGCCCTCCATGCGGTGTTCGTGGCCCGCCGGGCTGAAGAAGCTTTCGCCCGCGTGGATAGCATGGTGGTCCTCATCAAGCGTGATGACGCCCGTTCCAGACAAGATGCGCCAAAACTCATCGCGGTGCTTGTGGCTCTGCAGGCTGATAGATTGGCCGGCATTCACGGTGATGATTTTCACCGTCGATGTCTCGTTCAGCGTGAAGCGCAGGAACTCGCCCCACGGGCGCGTATCTTTCGCGAAATTTGGCAGAAATTCTTTCATGGGGGGTCCTCCTTTCCGGGTGGTTGAGTGGTAATGAACTTCTCGTACTTGGGTTAGCGTAGCATACGCGGTCGAGAAAATTGAAACTAATCGGAAATTCAGCTAGTATGCACGAGTGCGATACGGGCACCGGGTTTGCCGCGATAAACTTCTTTCTCGAGGACTCGAAAAAGTTTTCCTCGGCTCGCTCGGAGAGAATACGGATACGAGGACGTCTCCGTATTCTCCCTCACTTCGCCGAGATAGCTCAGTTGGTAGAGCAGCGCCATGGTAAGGCGCAGGTCGTCGGTTCAATCCCGACTCTCGGCTCACGATGCGGTCACCATGACACACTATTGACAAATTTTGAAGGGTCGTGTAGGGTACTTATCAGTGACTGAAGTCATGAGGGGATACCTCGTGACTTTAGAAAAACAAGGTCTTTGTCAACCACAACCTGAAAGGAGGACTTTCTGCTAGAAGTAAGAAGGTAGTTGCTTCAAATCATTGAAACACCAACCCATGACTCTATAGAGAAAGGTACTACAATCATGAAAAAGATCATCAGCATCGCTCTCACCGCCGCCTTCGCCATCGCTTTCGCTGCCCCGGCATCCGCCTGGCAACAGAGTCAAGCGTTCGGCGGTATGACCGACATGGCCGGCTTCACAGGAAGCCGTGGCATGGCGGGTTCCACCGGGACGTTTGACGTCTCGGCGAGCACTTCGACGTTCCGTGGCAACACGGCTGTCGAGAACAGCGGCGGCATGAGCAATGTCACCGCCGGCAACGGCTCGGGCTTGGTCGGCGGCACCACCACCTCCCAAGGCTTTGCGGCGCAAGGCTGGCACAGCTCGTTTTCGACCGTGTCGAGCGAGACTGGCACGCTCTCTGCCTCGCATGGCAACGTGACCTCGATCACGAACGCTGGTGCTGGTGGCCAGGCTCTGGCTTGCGACGGCTTCGGCTGCATGCCCCAATAGCACCTTCCCGGGGCGGGTTTGTTCCCTCCCCGGGAATTTTCTTTGAAGTACCTGAAGGCGCATCGCCTTCACCTCAAACAAAGGAGTTCGAAATGAAAAGCAAACTGTTGTGTGCAGCTGTGGTGTTGGCGATGGTAGCAGGATCGGCTTTGGCGGATACCACTGCCGTCGCTGGTTCGAATGCTGGAGCAAATGCTTCGTCTGGTTCGTTCTCGAGCTCGGACGGGAACTCGATCAATGCGAACCTGAGTAATGGCGGCTCGGCCGGTGCTTCAGCATCGACAGGGCCATCATCGGCATCGTCGTCGACGGGACCGGTAACGGTCACGACAGGACCGGTAACTACCGGCCCCACAACCGTGACGACAGGACCGGTAACTACCGGTCCTACGACCGCGACGACGGGACCGGTGACAACTGGTGCCGTAACGGTAACTCCGACGCAGAGCCAGCAAACAGGTCCGATGTCCAACAATCTCACGATTCAAGGCTCGGCACCGACGAAAATCCCGGTCAGTGTGCCGGGGGCAATCGCTCCGGTCGTTCCCTCTGCGCAGATCTTCGGCGGCCTCAACGCGCCGACGACGGTAGCAGGAATTCCGCTCATCATGAACTACATGGACCAATGTCAACCGGTGGCCACGCGGGCCAATGACCTGCGCGACATCTATGACGAGGGGGTGAGCCGGAACACGCAGATTGTATTCTCCCCCAACCAGGGATACTACGATGATCGCGGGAACGTGAACCAAGAAGTCGAGAGCGTAACCACGGTGTTCCCGAAGCAAGCTGCGAAGTACTCCTGCCTCGGGGTCATCACGGTGATGGCCAAGAAGGACGCACGAGGTGTTCCGCTCACCACCATCTTTTCCGACGCGCGGGTATATGCGCTTCGGGAGATGGAAGGCTTCAAGGATATTCAGTTGCTTTCGGTGAAGGACGCCATTGCAACTGCTCTCGGGGTGACCACGGCGGGCAACGGATTCTCCGTTTCCCCCGGCATCACTTCGGCGGCGGTGAACGTACTGACACTCGGAGCACTGAGCGGCGGGTACAGCAATGCCAACGGCGGGACGTATTCCGATGCAAGCATCGGGGACACCTTCCTCGTCCTCGCTCCTTCTGCTGACGGCAGCGGCGTGACGATCGACCCGAGCCTGATCCAGGCCTCGTATCACCCCAAGCAGCAGCCTAAACTGTCGGCGGCCGACGAGGCTCTCATGGAGCTGAAACCCGATCCGTCAAAGTAGGTTTCAAGGTTGTTCTTTAAAAAGGCGAACTGCTCTCATCGAGCGGAACGCCTTTTTCTTTTCTCTCACGGGTTTGTATGGTAGAAATAAGACACCAAAATTTAGCCGCCCTAGCTCAGTTGGTAGAGCAACCCCTTCGTAAGGGGTAGGTCCCCAGTTCGAATCTGGGGGGCGGCTCAGAGTACCATGGGCAGGATTGCGCGCTTCGCATATCCCTACTATCATAACGCTATGTCCATAGAATACCCCAGAGGAGAAGTACATCGCGAAGAAGAGGCCCCGGCACAGCAGAAGCTCGAAGAGCTCCCGCTTGATGCGCTGCAAGCATTATATCGGAAATCGAAGGAACAGGTCGCCTTGCTTGAGGAGAATCTCAATAAAGGCATCGAACACACCATAGACGCCAAGGATGCTGCTGTCCGACATGTCGGCACGGAGGTCGGCAGGGACGTCGCCCGAGAACTCGAAGAGTGGCGTGCGAAGAAAGAGGCCGCAGAGCAAATCCTTAAGGATCACGGTCTTACTCCTGACGACTTCGCGTAGTGCGTCGTATGTGCCATGGATGATCCTGCGAAAGAACGACTCGCCGAGCTCGAGGCGATGATGGCGGCACCTGATTTCTGGTTGGACAAGGATCAGGCGCAGAGGTGCATACAGGAATATCAAACCCTCAAGGAGGGCGGTTCGGGCGACCCGCACGATCGGGGCGATGCGACGCTCGCCATCCTCGCGGGTGCCGGCGGCGACGATGCTGAGGATTTCGCGCGCATGCTCCGCCGCATGTATGAGGGCTATGCCGCTATGAAGGGGTGGCGGGTGCGCGAACTCCATGCCAATGAGAATGACAAGGGCGGGTACCGCAACCTCTTGCTCGAGATGAGCGGCCCGGGCGCGTACGGCCGCCTGAAGCACGAAGCAGGTGTGCACCGCCTCGTGCGTCAGTCGCCGTTCAATGCTAATGCGAAGCGCCAGACGAGTTTCGCTATGGTCGAAGTATTACCGGCGCTCGTCGCGAGCGATGCGGTGGAGCTCAATCCTGCCGACATCGAGATATCGTTCGCACGCTCGGGCGGCGCCGGCGGGCAGAACGTGAACAAGGTGGAGACGGCGGTGCGCCTCCTTCACAAGCCGACCGGTCTCGCAGTGCACGTCTCGAGTGAGCGCACCCAGCTCGCCAATCGCGAGAAGGCAATGGAGCTCCTCAAAGCGAAGCTCTTCGCGAAGGAGGAGGCCGAGCGGCAGGCAGTCGCGAAGGGCCGCTCTATCGCTAGTACGACCGCAAACGAGTGGGGAAGCCAGATCCGCTCCTACGTGCTCCACCCCTACAAGATGGTGAAGGACCACCGCACCGGTTACGAATCGAGCAATCCCGAGAAGGTTCTCGAAGGCGACCTCGACGGATTCATTGACGCCACGATGGCTGCGGGCGAGTAGTTGAAAGTTATCCCCACCCGCGCCCTAAAGGGCGCGGGATTGCTGTTTGTAGACGGGAGTGGGGCACGCAGGGTACAATGAACCCCGATACATGATTTATTTCGACAAGGTGACGAAGCGATACGGCGACATGGCAGCCCTCGAGGACGTCACGCTCTCCATCGCCCCCAAAGAATTCGTCTCTGTTGTCGGCCACTCCGGCGCAGGTAAGACGACGCTCCTCAAGCTCCTGCTCGCGGAAGAAAGCCCGAGCGAGGGCAGTGTTTTTTTCGAATCGACCAATGTAAACGATCTGCCGAGCTCGGCGCTCCACCACTACCGCAGGAAGATAGGCATGGTCTTCCAGGATTTCCGACTCATTCCCAATAAGACCGCGTACGAGAACATCGCGTTCGCGATGGAAGCTGCTGGTCGCTCCGACGACGAGATTGCGAGCGATGTCCCGTACATCCTCGAATTGGTGAACCTCGCCGACAAGGCACGCCATTTCCCCGATCAGCTCTCCGGCGGCGAGAAGCAACGCATCGCTATCGGCCGTGCCATCATCAATCAGCCGGAGCTCATCATCGCCGACGAACCGACCGGCAACCTGGACCCTATCAATACCTATGAAATCGTCGAGATTCTGAAGAAGATCAACGAGCTCGGGACGACTATCGTCATTACGACGCACAACAAGGGCATCGTCGAAGCTATCGGCAAACGGGTCATCACCATC
>JAJXUR010000026.1 GCA_021782715.1 bacterium | reverse complement strand
ATTCGAAGTCGATAGTGCGCTTGCTGTAGTGCGCGGGATCGCCATCTCCCACCTCGAGCTCATGCACCATGCCACCCGGCAACCCAATCGCCTCGGCGAAGCGGTGCATCATCGCGCGCCACTCCTCGAACGCCTGTTGCCACTCGGACGGCTTCACGAAATATTCCACCTCCATCTGCGAGAGTTCGCGCAGACGGAAGATGAAGTCGCGCGGCGCAATCTCGTTGCGAAAGGCCTTCCCTATCTGCGCGACGCCGAACGGCAGCTTCGGGTGGAACGAGTCCACGACATTCTTGAAATTCGTGAAGATACCGCCGGCGGTCTCGGGGCGCAGGTACACTGTCGCCGATTCGTCTTCCATCGCGCCAGCGTGCGTCTTAAACATCATATTGAACTGGCGAGCTTCGCCGAGTGCGCCGCCACACTCGGGGCATGTCGTCGCGTCCTCAAGATGGTCAGCTCGGAAACGTCGCTTGCACTTCTCGCACTCCACGAGCGGATCGGAGAACCCTGCGACGTGACCGGACGATTCCCAGACTTTCGGGTTCATGAGGATAGCCGCGTCGACGCCATACATGTCGTCGCGCCCATCCCGGAACATCGAGAGCCACAACCGTTCCACGTTTTCCTTCAGAACGACGCCGTGCGGGCCGTAATCGAAGGTACCAGCGAGACCGCCATATATATCGGAACCCGGAAAGACGAAGCCGCGGCGCTTCGCGAGGGAGATTATCTTTTCCATCAGGGTCTGGTCGTTCATATAGCTACTATACGGAGGAAGCTCGGGCTTGCAAGCTTATTGGACAATCGAGTCTGCGGGGACATATCCCGGATCCTGAGGCGTCGCCGTCGTGGCCGGGTCAGCCGTTGCAGACACCTGCACGCCGGCAAAGCGATCATAGCCCGTGAAAGAGGGCGCGCTCGTGAGCGAAACCACCGTACCCCGCTGCGAAGTCGAGGGCATGAGGGAGACCTGGAAGACACCTTGTGCATCCCCACCCTGTGCGAGATCGCCGGTATTCCAGGTCAGAGTGTTCGACGAGCTGTCGTATGAGAAGGTACCGCCGCCGGCCGTTTTCCCCGTGTAGGAAACATAGGACGGCAAGGTTGCCGTCACCGTACCGCCAGCGACCGCGCTTCCTTTATTCTGCGCATCCCACACAATCGAGTACGTAGTCGCTTGATTGGCACGCGGCGGAATGGGGCCGCTCGAACCGAGACCTCCCATAGTGCGGGATGACGCGGACGAGAGCCCGACCATCGTCGCGACCTTCACGGTCTGTACGGTCGATGAGGTCACTTGTTCCGGTACGTTCGACTGGCCTACACGCATACCCGAGACCGAGATGGCGAAAGCCACCGTCGGCGATGGTGTGCCGACCGGCAGCGTCGAGAACGTGAAAGTACCTATCCCTGAGGCTCCTGGTGCGAGTGAGGCGAGCGACGGATCCGTGTCTTTGCTGAAGATGATGGTGTGATTTGATGAATTATAGAAGCCGCTCGTCGTCCTGATGCTGTTGAAGTCGATTGCCGTACCGGAAATCGCGACCGTCACTGATGCGTCCGTGACCGTCGTCGCGAGCGTATTGGCGTAGGTGAGCGTAACGCTCTGGGTGCTCCCCGGCATGATGACGACATTGTTCGCGGTATCGCCGTTGATAGCGAGGTCCGTCGTGATGAATGGCGCCGCGATCGATATCGTCGCGTCTTGCGTCATATAGGTGACCGCGAGCGTCTGATCCTGCGGGGAGTTCGCCGTGCCGACCGTGAAGTGGAAGACACGCTGCTCGCCATCCTGGCCAGCGAGTGTCCCCGTGAGCGTGACCTGCTTGCTCGCACCCGGCGCGAGCGTACCGATAAGGAATGCCGCGTTACTGAACGGCATCGACGAAGAGGTTACTCGGAAACCGAACGGGGACGGCGCAGAAATGACGACATTGCTAAGCGGGACGGTCGAGTTGCTGCGGACCGTAAGCGTGAAAGTGAGCGGATCGCCGGACACAATCTCGCTGAGCGCATCAACCGACACCGAGAGCGGCGTTGAGGTGATTGCGAGTGCATACGAGGATTTCTTCTCGAAGATGGCGTTGCTGCCCGAGGTGCCGTACGAGAACGAGACCGGAAGCGTGAGCGATTGCCCCGCTCCGCCGAAGACGATCGCTTTCACCGACCGCGTCACGGTCGCCCCGCTCGCGAGCGTGCCCAGATTCTCCACGTAGCGCGGATACGCAGCAAGCATATCGGTCGCACTTCGTGTTCCTGCGGGGAAATCGATCTCGATGGTCGCATTCTCTATTGCGACCGGATTCTTATTCGTGATGGTGAGCGAGAGCGGGACCGAATCGCCGCCGGCGATAGTGGTCGGACCCTGGATATCAATCGTTATCTTGTCGGTAGAGACGGAATTACTGCCATAGTAGAAGAAATAGCCGGCGGCGCCGAGCGCACCAAGGAAAAAGAGTACGGCGGTGCCGAGGAATACGCTCGCAAGACGCACATGCCGCTCGCCCTGATGCGGCACGATCTTCGGAAGTTCCTTCTCTTCCCATGCGTGCGGCAGCACACGCTCTTCTGCACCGTCGAGCTCGGGACGGGGTCGTGGCATGTCGATTGGGCGATAGAGCGCTTCCCGCGCATGCTCAAGCGAGCCTACGCCATCTTCGTCGTCCCGGGGATGGATCGTCATCGGTACCAGTATACCCCACGCCGCATACTGCTCTATACGGCGTGCACCGATTCAGAGTCCCGACGCGGCGATGCCGGTATTGATGCGCGCGACATATGCCTTACGACTCTCCGTCACCCCGAAGAGAATGGCTGGTGAGAAATCGGATACGCCGCCGGGAATATCCCCGGTATCGAGTCCGAGCGTTGCCAGTATGCGGAGCACGACGAGCACTTCGGCGGCATCATGAAGGTCGCTCGGGAGTGTCGTAAGAGCTTCAAGAAAGCTTCCCGTAATCGGAAATATCTCCGCATCCTGCGCTTCACCGACGACCAGCCGCAGCAAGAGGCCCGAGACACGCGCCGCCCGGTCACGGGCGCCGTCCTCCCGACTAAGTCGGGCGAACCAGTTCTCCTCGAGGACCGCTCCGGTGAGGCGCCACCCCTCTTTGCCACGCACGAGCACAATCTCGCTCAAGGCGAGCGTCGCGAGCGCTGCGGCGAGCTTCGCACCCGTCTTGCGCAGGCTCTGCGCGCGCGCATGCACGAGTCCGAGGTCGCTCGTGAGCAAGGCGACGAACGTATTCGCTTCGCCACCATGCGAACGAGCGAGTACCAGACCGCGCGTCTCGTATTTATGTCGCATTGCGAACCAGGCCGAATCGCACTTCGCCTGTCGAAAGGGTTGCGCGGTGCTTCCCTTCTGGACCGATCTTCGTTTGTACGATGTCAGAAGGTGAGAGCCTCTCCGCTTTACGCGCCTGCGCGATTGCGCTCGCCATCTCGCGATCGTCGCCTTCCTTGATGAGTTCCGGAGTGAGCACGGTGTCGAGAGCGAGCTCACCGCCCGCAACCACCCGCTTCACATTCACTTCATCCGCAAGGATCTGTGCGAGATCGTCCGAGAGAACGCCGGGCACCGTAAGCATGGCAAGCGGCTGGCGCACTTTGATGCCCGCCTTCTGCCGCAGCATGAGTGCTTCCGACGCAAACGAGCGGACGCGGGCCATACCCATGACCAGTTCGGCATCTTGCCCTCCCTCCGCCTCCGGCCAATCGGTAAGGTGCACACTTTCCGGGTCGCTCTCCTCGCGCACATCGCGAAACACTTCTTCCGCCATGAAAGGCATCGCGGGCGCCATGATACTCGAGAGCTGATACAACACAAAGCGGAGCGTGGCGAGCGCCGCCTTCTTGTCGGGACCCTCTTCCTTGAATCGGTCACGCGAACGGCGGACATACCATACTGAGAAGTCGTCGATAAAGAGGGCGAATGGGCGGGTCGCATCATCGAGTTTATAGTGTTCATATCCGTCCATCGTCTCAATGAGAAGTTCGCTGAGGCGTGTGAGCATCCACCGATCGAGAACATTATCGCTCGAGTCCGCGCGGGGCGTCCCGTTCTCGTAGAGTTTGTAGAATGCCAGCACGTTGTTCAATCGGCCGATATTCTTCTTTGCAATCTCATCGACGCCGGATTCCGAGAACGCTAGATTCTCTGCTTGCATGACCGGCGAAGAGAGCAGGTAGAGCCGGAGCGCATCGGCGCCATACTTCTCCACTATATCCATAGGATCGGGGTAGTTCTGCAACCGCTTCGACATCTTCTTACCGTCTTCAGCCAGGACGATGCCGTTCACGATGACATTCTGAAACGCATTCTTCTCGAAGAGCGCCCCGCCAAGCACGTGGAGATAGTAGAACCATGCGCGCGTCTGATCGATACCTTCGGCAATGAATTGCGCCGGGAATTGCGCATCAAATCCTTCCTTGTCCTCAAACGGGTAGTGCTTCTGCGCGTACGGCATCGAGCCGGAATCGAACCACGTATCAAGCACGTCGGGGATGCGATGCATCTCACCCCCGCAAGTACAGGGCACGGTAATCTCGTCGACGATGTGCTTGTGCAGATCGTTTATCGTCACGCCGCTCGCCTCTTTGAGTTCCGCGACACTCCCGAATATGCGCACCTTCTTACAGGACTCGCAGCGCCACATCGGTATCGCGCTCGCCCAGAACCGCTGGCGCGAGATGGACCAATCGCGCGCGCCGAGGAGCCACTTTCCGAAACGCCCCTCCTTGATATGCGCGGGTGACCACGAGATATGCTCGGCGTTCGCGAGCAAATTCTCTTTGATCTTCGTCACGGAGACGAACCACGACGAAGTCGCGTAGTTGAGGAGCGGCGTGTCGCAGCGCCAGCAGTGCGGATACGAGTGGGTGATGTTCTCTTTCGAGAAGAACGTCCCGTGCTCTTGCAGATACTTGAGCACGGCAATGTCGGTGCCGAGCCGCACGCTGTCGTCGTCCGATCGCGGCTTCACCTCCATGCCGGCAAAGGCGGTTACCTCGCTCTTCATCGTACCGTCCCCGTTCACGTGCTGCACGAATGGGAGACGCACTTCCTTCGAGAGCTCCCAGTCGTCTGCACCGAAAGCCGGCGCTTCGTGCGCGATGCCGGTGCCGCTCTCCGCGGTCACGAAGTCCGCCGCGTATACCTTCCACCCGTTCTCGCGATTCTTCAGTGTCGTGTCGTTTATGTAATAGTCGAACGGCGGCTCGTATTCGAGACCGACGAGTTCACTCCCCTTCCAAGCGGAAGCATCCGTTGTTGCCCCGGGGAACACCGCCTCCGCACGATCTTTCGCGACAATATAGACGCCTTCTTGCCCTGCGACGTGATAGGACTGGTACAGGATATCTGCACCGACGGCGAGCGCGACGTTACCGGGCAGCGTCCAGGGTGTCGTCGTCCACGCGAGCATATACACATCCCCCGACAATCCTATCTTTTCAGGATCTTTCA
>JAJXUR010000025.1 GCA_021782715.1 bacterium | reverse complement strand
AGGACTTATCTCATAGCTTTTCGCGAGTACCGGGACGAGCGACCCGTCTCCAGAGAGACCCATGAGCCCGGCGTAGGTCAGTGTTGAGAGATCGCGGTCGGCATCGCTTATGGCGAGCAGCGGATTGATGAATTGCGGATTCCCGACGGTGCCCTCACTGAGCGTCCCGCCATAGCTTGGCACGCGAACGAGTAGCGACTGCTCGAGAGCGTAGAGTCCGGAAAGGGAAGCGATTCCGACGATGATTGCCAGAGCATAGAATATGGCGCGGTCTCCTGAGGAAAGCCTCTCGACGTACGCGCTTACGCGTTCAAGCGCCGGAATGGCTCGGGTCCGCGCTAGGTGTTCTCTCCAGGGAGAACGAGTCTCGTCTGTCATGCTCCTGCCAGAAGGAAGTTCGCTATATCCGCGAGTACGAGGAGAATAGCGATGAGGATTGTCGCATTGAATAGGAATTTCTCGGCGCCCCTGCGCTTGTAGAATGTCGATGCGAAATTATCGCCTCCGAAGGCCCCTCCGAGTGTCGCGCCGCGCCGCTGTAGGACGATGCCGACGATGAGGAGTATTGAGAGGATTATTTCCGCGTACGGTAGTGCCGATACGAGTGCCTCCATCTGTGCCGATAAAGATAGCATGAAATGAGCATTCCGCGCAACTGTGTGAAAATGCAATGGAAACGCCGCGAGGTTCCCTCGCGGCGCTGGTCGGACGTATCCGGTACGGTCATTTGACGACGGCGATGGGCTTGCCATCAATCATTACGAATAGTTCCGGCGGTGCACCGTTCACCCGAACGGCCCGGAAGTCCGATGTGCCGTACTTCTTCACGAGGATCACGTAGGTATTGTCGCCTACGTTTGTCGCTGAGATGACTTGGTAGGTCGCCCCGCCGTCGAGATGAGCCGAGTATTCCTCTGCCGAGCTTGAGACGTGCCCGTAGCCGAGCGCATGGGGAGCAGCGAAGAAAACCATTACCGCGAAGAAAACCATCGCTATTGCTGTTGCGGCACCTTTGGCGGTATCACGAAGGCTTCTTACTGAGGCAGCGTGAATCGCCAGTCCTGCAAACAGCAGCGTCCCGACTATAGTGCAGCTAAGAAATATCATCCAGTACATGACACTCTCCTTGTCTAGATGACGGCACGTCCTGCCGTCGGTGGATAGCTTCCGGGACCACGGTAACAGCATACATTCATTGTGTCAATCATTGCGACAAGACGTCAGCTTCTCTATACTCTCATCATCTGTGCGAGGGCGTTTATTCATTTATATATAGAGAGCTATGGCAAAAACGACAAAGAAATTTTCGCTCGTGCCGCTTGGTGATCGCATCGTGGTGCAGCCGGCCGATGCGACCGGCGAGAAGAAACTCGCCTCGGGCATCATCATTCCCGAAACCGTTAACAAGGAGAAACTCCTGAAGGGCGACGTCATCGCGGTCGGCCCGGGCGCCAGGAATGCCGCTGGTGAGCGTGTGCCTGCTGACGTGAAGCCGGGTGACACTGTCTTTTTTAAGAAACCGTGGGACGAGCCGATCAAAGTCGACGGTATCGAGTACTACGTACTCCCTGGATCCGACATTATCCTTATCGAAAATTAGTTATGGCAAAACAGATACTTTTTTCTGAAGACGCGCGCGCCGCGATAGCGAAGGGTATCGCGCAAGCGGCACGTGCGGTGAAGATTACGCTCGGTCCGAAGGGCCGCAACGTTATCATCGAGAAATCATACGGTGCCCCAAGGATAACGAACGACGGCGTTTCTATCGCGAAAGAGATTTCTCTCAAGGATACGTTCGAGAATATGGGCGCGGAGATCGTGAAGGAGGTCGCGACGAAGACCAACGACACGGCCGGCGACGGCACCACGACCTCGGTCGTACTCCTCGAGGCACTCGTCGCGGAGGGCCTCCAGCATATGAATACGGGTGCGAACGCGATGGCCGTCAGGAGGGGGATGGAGACGGCGCGCGATGCGGCTCTTATCGAGCTCAAGAAGATGGCGAAGCCGGTATCTGGAAAGGCTGAGGTGAAGCAGGTTGCGAGCATCTCGGCAGAGTCCGAGGAACTCGGTAGCATCATTGCCGAAGCCGTCGAGAAGGTGGGCGCCTCCGGCGTGGTGACGGTCGAAGAGAGCCAAGGCATGGAACTGTCGTACGATATCGTCGAAGGGCTCCAGATCGATAAAGGCTATGTGTCGGCCTATATGGTGACGAACCCGGAGCGCATGGAGGCGGAGATGAAAGACGCCCCCATCCTCATCACCGATAAGAAGATCGGCAGCGTGCAGGAGATACTCCCGCTCCTCGAGAAGATCGCGCAGTCGGGCAAGAAGGATCTCGTCATCATCGCAGATGATATCGAAGGCGACGCACTCTCGACCTTCATCGTGAACAAGCTGCGCGGCACCTTCAACGTGCTCGCGGTGAAAGCGCCCGGGTATGGGCCTCAAAAGAAGGATATACTCGCGGACATCGCGGTGGTCGTGGGCGGTACGGTCGTGAGCAGCGACGTCGGCATGACGTTCGAGAACGCGACCCTCGCGATGCTCGGCAAGGCGGCGCGCATCGTCGCGACCAAAGACGCGACGACCATCGTCGGCGGCAAAGGCAAGAAGGCCGACATCACCGCGAGAGTCGCGCAGCTCTCGGCGCAGATGGAGCACACCGAGTCGAAGTTCGACAAGGAGAAGCTCGAAGAACGCATCGCGAAGCTCGCGGGCGGTGTCGCCGTCATCTCGGTCGGCGCGGCCACCGAGACCGAGATGAAGTACTTGAAGGATAAGATTGATGATGCGGTGAAGGCGACGAAAGCCTCAATCGAGGAAGGTATCGTCCCAGGCGGCGGTACCGCCCTCGCGAAAATAGCGAAGAAGCTCGCCGCAAGCGCTGCAAAGATGGGCAATGATGAGAAGGCAGGCTTCGACATCGTGGTGCGCGCGCTTACGATGCCACTCGCGCAGATAGCTATCAATGCCGGCAAGGAGGACGCGGCAGCCATCGTCTCAAAGGTGCAGGGGGGCAAGGCGACGGCCGGATATGATGCGGTGAGAGATGCGGTCATCGACGATATGCTGAAGGCTGGCATTGTCGACCCGGTGAAGATGCCGCGCATGGCGCTCGAGAACGCTATTTCCGCCGCGGCTATCCTCCTCACGACCGAAGCGGCCATCACCGAGATTCCCGAACCGAAGACCCCAGCCGCTCCCGGCGCCGGCGACATGGGCTACTAACTAGGGAAGTCAGACTTCCCTAGTTGCGGATGTTTAACATCCGCAAGACACCGCGGCGCCAAGGGCGCCGCGGTGTTTCCCATGTAATCCACGGGTCGGGCATATCTGCGGCTTGCGGTGCTATACTGAGGGAAACATCGTGAAGAAACTTCTCATCACCATCGCAATTCTTTTCACGCCGCTCGCCGGCAGCATGCAGCATATCGGGGGGGGGTAGCTTCCTGGCGATAGGAATCCAGCGAGCCGAAGCTGCAGATTGCACCGGCGGGACGATCACCTATAGCGGTGGGTACACGATTCATACGTTCACCTCAAGCGGCACGCTCACTTGCACCGACACCGGAGCCGCCAAGGTTCTCGTTGTCGCCGGCGGCGGTGCCGGGGGGAGTTCCCCTACTGCTGCTTATTGCGGCGGCGGCGGTGCTGGTGGCCTGGTATATGATGCGTCGCATGCTGTAAGCGCAGGATCGTATGCTATAACTGTTGGCGCTGGGGGGGCCACAAACAACAGCGGTGGGAACTCCGTTTTCGATACCATAACCGCCCTTGGCGGAGGATTGCCTGGATGCGGCTATGGCAATTTCCCTGGCTTCAGCGGCGGTTCTGGCGGCGGTTCGGGGAATGGGGGAGCAGGAGGCGCAGCGACCCAGGGAAACTCGGGTGGAGGGACAGGATACGGGAATGCTGGCGGTACCGGCATTGTCACGAGCGGCCTCGGTGGTGGCTCCTCCGGCGGTGGCGGTGCCGGTGCTGCGGGTAACCCGAACTGGGGCGGCGGCTCTCCCAATGACCTGAACGGCGGCAACGGCGGCAACGGGCTCTCTTTCTCTATAAGCGGTACCCCGACGTACTACGCGGGTGGCGGCGGTGGCAGTTCCTATACCAATGGTTCGCCCGGTTCTGGAGGATTGGGTGGTGGCGGACAGGGTTCTAGTGGCAACGGCGGTTCGGGAGTTAGCGGCACCCCCAACACCGGTGGTGGTGGGGGTGGAGGGTTTGCTAATGGTGTCGGTTTTGGCGGCTCCGGCATCGTCATCATCAGTTATCTGACGGGATCGCTAAAGATGCCCATTGTGCCAGTGGTCTACGCCCCCGCCTACGCAAAGTTCAAATTCCTCGGCGGGCACTTCTCCTTCCGTGGCGGGCATTTCAGATTTAGTTGGTGATTGCAGCGAAAAGTTGCGCTGCGAAGAAACAAGCGCAGCAGCCGCGTACGCGGATCTCCCAGGCGCGCATGCATGTTACAATCTTCCGCATGAAGAAGGTCATGAAGAAATCGAGCGAATACGAACCGACGATCGCGGATGTGTTGGGAGCCGTCCAGCTTGGCTTTTCAAAAGTCGACGACCGGTTCGACAAGGTCGACGACCGATTCAGTAAAGTTGACATTCGATTTGATAAGATTGAAGGGAGTCTCGATGATCTTGGTTATCGGGTGACGGCGCTCGAGAAGCGTACCGGTTCTCTCGAAAATGCAGTGGAGGATATGAAAGAGACGCTTGACGGCGTTGCACGGGCGGTTGATAAGGATACTCTAGTGGTTCTTGACCACGGACGACGGATTCGACGCCTTGAGAAGGCACACTAGCGATGTGGAGGTTAATCTCCGCAAGACACCGCGGCGCCAAGGGCGCCGCGGTGTCTTTTTGCAATCAATCCTCCTCGGGCTGCTCGTTATAGGAGACGACTTCCCAGCCGCGCGTGGGGGAGAGCAGCTTCCACGGATGGAATTCGACGATGGTGATGCCGGCGTTATCGGAGACATTGAAGAAGGTGAGCTTCACGAAATCTTTTGCATGCAGGCGTTCGCGGTAGAGCAGGAAGGCGACGAGCATCTTGAGGAAGACATGGTGGGTCACGACGATGGTCGCACGGGTACCTTGTCGAGCAAGCAGGTCGAGGCACTTCCGCGCGCGTTTCTTGAGGTCGACGAAGTTCTCCTCATCGGAGAAGCGGTAATCGTCGTCGTGATAGGCGAGATCCATCTGATCGACGATGCGGATGACCTCGGGATCGTCCCGGTGCTTGCCAATGATCTCGCTCGGATTACGGCGCTCGACGAGGAGCGCGGAATAGAGGATTGGCGCCTTCACCTGCTTGCGGATGATATCTGCCGTTTCCTTCGCTCGCGGGTAGGTGCTCGAGAGAATCCGCTCGACGGGGAAGCGGGCAAGGTAGCGGCCGACCTGTTCCGCTTGGCCGCGACCTTTCGGCGAGAGCAATCCTTCCTCGCCTTGCCGGATGTGCTCGGCATTGAGGAGCGTCTCGCCGTGGCGGACGATGTAGAAACGCCGTATCCGCATGAACCAGAGCAGGATCGGGACGGCGAGGATCAAGAGCAGCGGCGCGAA
>JAJXUR010000024.1 GCA_021782715.1 bacterium | reverse complement strand
CTCCTATCTGCCGTTTCTCTTCGCCGCTCTGCTCTCTCTCCCGGTCGCGGGCTTCGGCGTGGCGCTCGCGTTCTATAAGATAAACGGCAAACCTTTCATCGAGGTGCTCGAGGCGGGTTTCAACTACTACACCGGCAAGAAGCTTCTTCTCTGGAAATACACGGCGCCGACCGCCAAGGAGACGGATGCCGCCGCCTCTGCGGCAGCTGCCGCAGAGGCGGCGGCACGCCCCGTGCGCGGTGCGCCCCGCCTCACGCGCGGGAAGCTCTCAGAGCTCGCGTGGTCGCTCGATGTGAAATCCTCGGGCGGTAATGCGCCGAGTCAAATGCCATAACCACTATGCCGAATACCACACAAGCAGGGAAGACCCAGCAATTCGTTCCCATCAAAGAGATACGGAATGGCATCATCATGCTGAAGGATGGCGGGTACCGCGGCGTACTCATCTGCTCCGCTATCAATTTCGGGCTCAAATCCTCCGATGAGCAGCACGGCATCATCCTGGGTTTCCAGAATTTCCTGAACACGCTCGATTTCTCGATCCAGATCGTCATCAATTCGCGCCGGATGGACCTGCGCCCCTATCTCGCGCTCCTCCAAGAGAAGATGCCAGAACAGAAAAGCGAGCTGATGCGCATCCAGCTGCGCGAATACATAGAATTCATCGGCTCATTCGCCGAGCAAACAAACATCATGACGAAATCGTTCTACGTCGTCGTGTCGTACGCACCGCGCGTGAGCGCCGCAGGTGCCGTGAGCTTCCTGCGACAGGAGAGCGCGGCGGCGAAGAAGGCGACGAGCGATACCTCCTTCGAGGAAGACCGCGCGCAGCTTGAGCAGCGACTCTCGCTCGTCGCAGCCGGCCTCGCTGGCACCGGCGTCCGCGCCGTCCCGCTCGGTACCGAAGAGGTCATCGAACTCCTCTACCGCTCTTTCAATCCGGGCGAGCTCGAGAATCCTATCCGTCTTGAGGCATGAGTTTTAAACTTTTAAATATTTAAATATCTCACCATGGCCCTCCTCGACTTCCTCAGCCGCAAACAGAAAGAAGAAGCTCCGGCTATCGTGCCGGTCCTGCCGCGCGACATCTACCGGCAGAGTTCGCTCGACCTCGTCGACACGATCGCACCGACTGCGCTCAAGATAGGCTCACGCGAGCTCGAACTCGGAGAAAAATTCGTCCGTACGTTCTATACCGTCTCCTATCCGCGCTTTCTTTCCGACAGCTGGTTCTCGCCGATTATCGACCTCGATAAAGTGCTCGATGTCTCCCTATTCATCCATCCGGTCGAGACCGAGACTGCGCTCAGGAGCTTCCAGAAGAAAGTCGCCGAGGTGCAGAGCCAGATCAACGAGCGCGAGGCAAAAGGCCTCGTGCGCGACCCCCTGCTCGATACGGCCTATCAAGATCTCGAGAGCCTGCGCGACAATCTGCAGCAAGCGCAGGAGAAGCTCTTTGATGTGGGGCTTTATCTCGCGCTTTACGGCGATACACCGGAAGAGATAGCGAAGACCGAGGGTGACATCCGCGGCATCCTCGACGCGAAGCTCGTCTACACCAAACCAGCGCTCTTCCAGCAAGAGCAAGGGTTCCGGTCATGCTTGCCGCTCGGCTCTGACGAACTCCTCGTCAATTCGAAACTGAATTCCTCACCGCTCTCCTCTATATTCCCGTTCGTCTCCTTCGACCTCACGAGCGACCGCGGCATCCTTTACGGCATCAACCGCCATAACTCCTCGCTTATTCTCTTCGACCGCTTCTCACTCGAGAACTACAACTCCGTCGTCTTCGCGAAGTCCGGTTCCGGTAAAAGCTATGCGACTAAGCTCGAGATCTTGCGCTCTCTTATGTTCGGGACGGACGTCATCGTCATCGACCCGGAACGCGAATACGAACAACTCGCCGAAGCCACCGGCGGCCGCTCGTTCAACATATCGCTCTCATCCGAAAACCATATCAATCCGTTTGACCTTCCGCCGGTGCGAGAAGACGAAGACCCTAAAGACATCCTGCGTTCCAATATCATCTCGCTCGTCGGCCTTTTCCGCATCATGCTTGGCGGCCTTAGTCCGGAAGAAGATGCTATCGTCGACCGTGCCATCAGCGAGACGTATGCGCTCAAAGACATCACCGGCGATTCCGATTTCACCGGCGCCGAGTCGCCCCTGCTGTCCGACTTCGAACAGGTGCTCTCCGGCATGGAGGGAAGCGAGTCCTTGATTGAGCGTCTTTCGAAATACACGCGTGGCACCTGGTCCGGATTCATGAATCAGCCGACCAACATCGACCTCAAGCAACAGTTCGCCGTCTTCTCCGTGCGCGACATGGAGGATGAGCTGAAGCCGGTCGCTATGTACATCATCACGCACTACATCTGGAACGCGGTTCGCCACGAGATGAAGAAGCGCCTCCTCATCATCGACGAGGCATGGTGGATGATGAAGAGCGACGACACCGCTTCCTTCCTCTACTCGCTCGCGAAACGCGGCCGCAAATACTACCTTGGCGTCTGCACTATCACGCAAGACGTCGAGGACTTCCTCAAGAGCCCGTATGGCCGTCCGATTCTCACGAACTCTTCAATCCAACTCCTCCTGAAACAGTCGCCGACAACCATCGACGTCCTCCAGAAGACATTCAATCTGACCGATGAAGAGAAGTACCTCCTTCTCGAAGCGGGGGTGGGGGAGGGGCTTTTCTTCGCCGGCTTGAAACACGTCGCTATCAAGATCGTCGCAAGCTACACCGAGGACCAGATCATCACCTCCGACCCCTCGCAGCTCATGGCGATAAAACAAGAGAAGAGCCGCTATGCCGCCGAGCAGAAATAACGAGACGCCGCCGCCGGTGATGACGTGGCCAAAGGCGATGCCGACCCTCGTTGTCGCCGGCATCTTTGATCTCCTCCGAATGTTTTTCGATATGTTCTGGTTCTTCGGCCCGTTCCTTGCTGCAGTAGCAGCCAACGCAGCCGTAGGCGGAGGAGTGACCGGTGCGGTCGTAGGCGGAGGCGTCGGTCTCTTCGCCGGCACACTCGGCGCGCCAGCGATAGAAGCCTTCGGTGTCGTCATGGCGATGGCTGTCGGCCTTGCCGGCTGGATGGCTATCGGCCTCATCCTGGCCCTGAAGAACCGGCGCATCTTCGAAGCGAATTCCGGAAATACGATTTGGTTCGTCGCCGGACTCATGGTGAGCGAGATACCCCTCATCGGCGCATTGCCGGGACTTACCGGATCGATGTACCGGATGTACCACGCTCAGATACAGCATGATAAGGCGGCATTACAGGCATATGAGGCCGGACAAGCCGCAAAACAGCTCAGCCAGAGCCGGCAACAGGCAGCAGCACTCATGCAGATGCAGGAGCAGGAACAGGCTCAGCTGGCACAAGCCGAGCAAGAAACCGCAAATGATACCGCGTACGCCGAACAAGAGAGGGCTGCCGACGAAGAGGCTGCTGAGATGCCGGCCGATATCCTTCCGTTCCCCCCGGTCAAACCTCGGGAACCGCTCGTTGGTGTCCCCCAATATACGAAGAAAGCAGCGTGATTGCCGTATACAGGTTGTATACTACGCATATGCGCTTTGGCTTCCTCACAGCATGTGCACTCGCACTTCTTGCGCCGATAAGCGCATCGGCGCAATCACTTAGCGACTCCACCGGGAATGCCGCCCCATTCACCATCTCCATCTCTCCTCAGTACCCGGCGCCGAATAGCCAAGCGACCCTCTCGTTCCTGTCCTCGTCGCTCAATCTCACAGCAGCAACTCTTTCAGTCTCGGTCGGCGGCAAGAAAGTCTATAGCGGCAACGTCCAGCCAGTTTCAATACCACTCGGGAAGACAGGAAGCGTCACCTCCGTCTCGGTAAATATCTCTTCCGGCGGCACCACCGATACTCAGTCGATAGTATTGCAACCGCAGGATGTATCGCTCATCATGGAGCCGGTCGCTTCGGCACCGCCGCTTTACCCAGGGAAACCGCTTGTGCCACTCAATGGAGATGTGCGTATCGTCGCGGTAGCTTCCTTAAAGGATGCCGGCGGCAAAACACTCGATCCGGCAACCCTCTCGTACTCCTGGACCGTCGACGGCGTTCAGATAGCGAACTCCTCCGGCATTGGGAAGGAGGTCATCATGGTCGCGTCACCCTTACAGTACCGAGAGCGTTCGGTCTCCGTCGTCGTAGAGAGCCTGGCGGGGAACCTCGTCGGCGGCGATTCCGTCTCGCTGACAGCCGCGGAACCATCGGTACACATCTATGCGACTGATCCGCTCCTCGGCATCCTCTACGACCATGCGCTCGTTGGCGCCTACGCCATCGCAGGGACGGAGGCAGGACTATATGCAGCGCCCTTCTCCTTCCCACTCACCGGCGGTGCGCCCTCGCTCGAGTGGTTCCTGAACGGCGCGCCCGCACAATCTGGCAATTCGCTGACACTCCGGCCGTCTGGGAGCGGGCAAGGGAGTGCCTCTCTCACGCTCACTGCCAACTCTGGTACATCCGCAGAAGCGACCGCAAATCTGTCGCTATCTTTCGGCACACAGCAGAGCACTAACTTCTTCGGCCTATGAATCCAGTTAGAGATAACGAACAGGTCATGCGTACCCAAAACAAGACATCACCGCACAGGAGTTCTATTTCTAACGGGATGAAAAAGCTCTTCTTTGCGATTATCCTTGTCTCAAGTATGGCTGTAGCCGGGGTTGGGGTTGTATATGCGGATACTGCGACTGACGTGGCCAATGCCACCGCATCGTCGTCAACAAACGCGCAGGGCAGCTTCACCGCGCTCGCCCCTATCCCCGGTCTCACCGACCAGAGCGCGACCAGCGTCATCAATGCGACCTCGCTCGCGAACTTCTTCAACAATCTCTACAAGTACCTCATCGGCCTCGCTGCCATACTCGCCGTCATCGAGATCATATGGGGCGGACTCGAGATTTCGACGAAAGACTCCGTCAGCAAGCAGAGCAATGGGCGGGAGCGCATCACCCAAGCCATCTTCGGTCTCGTCCTCGTCCTCTCGCCGGTCCTCGTCTTCTCCATCATCAATCCGAACATCCTGAACCTCTCGCTCAATCTCCCGCCGCTCGATACGAAATCATCAACGCCTTCTACGGCCACAACAACCCCGCCTTCATATATAGGAACCAGTGCGGCCAATGGATTGTGGTGTGTAAACGAAGACGTCAATGCTACGATAGGTACCAACACCGACGTGCAAGCAGTCGATTTGTGTTGGCCAGACCAACAATCCTGTGCAGCCTCTAAGAGCAGCGTTTCTGGATACACGATAGCCGGTGATGCTTTCTGCCAGCAAATACAAAGATAGTATGCGCCGCACCCTCGCCATTATCACTATCGTCGTCGTCCTTCTAGGGGCAGGCGTTGCCGCCTATTTCTATTTCTCGTCCGGGACACCCGCGGTCACGGTCGCTCCGACAGGGAGCACTAGCTTGCCAGTCGCAGGGCAGACGGCAGTGGGCACGACTGGCGCCGGTGTGAGCACCGAGCCAAGTCTCGCTCCCGGCGCGCCGAGCGCGCCGGTAAGCGTCTCTGCGCGGCTAGTGCAGATAAGCACCGGCCCGATAGTCCCGGGCGAATCCGTCGTCGATACAAAGGCCGCAAATGCGAGCTCAACGCCTGAAATCGCCGTCAATTACATCGAGCGGGCAAGCGGCAATGTCTTTGCCTACGCCAGCCCGACAGGCACAATCACTCGCATCAACAACAAGACCATCCCGGGAATCCAATCCGCATCATGGCTCCCTAATGGGGCGACAGCCTATGTGCGTTATCTCTCCGGAAGCGATTCCAACACCGTCAATACTTATGCG
>JAJXUR010000023.1 GCA_021782715.1 bacterium | reverse complement strand
AAGCGCCGCTATGCGGAGATAGGCGACACGGTCGTCGTCTCCATCCAGACGGCACAGCCGCGCAAGGCGGTAAAGAAGAAGGATATCTGCCGCGCAATCGTCGTGCGCCAGGTGAAGCCGTTCGGTCGCAAGGACGGATCGTATGTCCGGTTCGATGAGAATGCGGTCGTACTCATCGAGAAGCAGGGTAAGGAGATGGGTCCGAAAGGGAACCGTATTTTCGGTCCAGTGCCGCGCGAGCTCTCCGAGATGGGCTGGCACTCTATCGTGTCTCTCGCTCCTGAAGTCGTCTAATCTTATTTATATGCACGTCAAAAAAGGAGACACCGTAAAGGTTATAGCAGGAAAGGATAAAGGGAAGACCGGCGTCATCAGTCGCGCCCTACCGAAGGCGGACAAGGTCATCGTCGAGGGCGTCGCCATCGCGAAGCGTCACGTGAAGGGTCGTGCTGGTGAGGTCGGCCACATTGCTGAGCGCCCGCGTCCGATTCATGTATCAAATGTGCAGCGTTTGGAAACTAAGTAATCAGTATGTCCATCACCAAACAGAAACAGCAGACTGCGTACGCCGCCCTTCAGGCAGCGTTCGGCTACACCAGCCCGATGCAGAGCCCGCGCATAGAAAAGATCATCGTCTCCACCGGTGTCGGCAAGAAGCGCGATAAGAAGCAGCTCGAACTCATTGAGAATCGTCTCGGGAAGATTACGGGACAGAAGCCGTCGCTTCGCCCTGCACGCATGTCCATCGCGTCCTTTAAGGTGCGTGAGGGCGACACGGTCGGTATGCAGGTGACGCTCCGCGGCGCGCGCATGTTCGATTTCATCGACAAGGTCATCCACATCGCGCTCCCGCGCACGCGCGACTTCCGCGGCCTCAAAGCCACGGCGATCGACGAGATGGGGAACCTCACGATCGGCATCAAGGACAACACCATCTTCCCGGAGACGAGCGACGAGGACCTCAAGGATGTCTTCGGTCTCGCGATCACCATCGTCACGTCGGCCACGTCGAAGGCCGAGGCAGAAGCGTTCTTCCGTCACCTCGGAATGCCGCTCATCGTTGACGAGCACGTAAAACGCTGATAGTCTCTGACTACGCTCCTCGGAGCTTTATTTTTTATGGCAAAGAAATCCCAACTCGCACGGCTCGTCAAAAAGACGAAACTCGTCGCTCAGTACGCAGAAAAGCGCGCGGCTCTTAAGGCTGCCGGTGATTCTGCGGGACTCCAGGCATTGCCGAGGAATTCAGCCCCGGGCCGTTTGAAGAACCGTTGCGCAATCACCGGCCGCTCTCGCGGCTATATGCGCGCCTTCGGCCTCTCGCGCATCCAGTTCCGCGAGCTCGCGCTCGAAGGGAAGATACCAGGCGTTAAGAAAGCATCATGGTAACCGACCGCATCGGCGATTTCATCATCCGTCTGCAGAATGCCGCTCGTATCGGCAAGCCGCAGGTGTCGATGCCGTACTCCGAGCATGTGCTCGCTATCGCGAAGAAGCTCAAGGAGCTCGGTTTCCTCACCTCGGTCTCCGTGGAGGCCGTAGGCGACAGCGAGGTGAAGAAGGAGATTGTCGTCGCGATTTCGTACAATGAGAAGGGGCAGCCGAAGCTCCGTGGTGTGAAGCGCGTAAGCAAGCCGGGGCGCCGCCTCTATGTGCCGCATACAGAAGCGCACACCGTGAAGGGCGGTACGGGTGTCCGTCTCATTTCGTCCTCCTCGGGCATCGTCTCGGATCGTGAGGCGCGCAAAGCGAAGGTCGGCGGCGAAAATCTCTTTGAGATCTGGTAATACTATGAGCCGACTCGCTAAAAAACCGACAGCAGCAGGCAAGGCCGACGTTTCCGTCGCGCAAGGCGTCCTGACCGTCAAAGGATCGAAGGGTACGCTTACCAAGCGTGTGCACCCCTCGGTTGGCATCACCATCGATGCCGGGCAGGTTACGATCGCGCCCTTGGACCGCTCTCGTCTCGCCAAGGCTCTCACCGGCACCTTCGCATCACACGTGAAGAACATGGTGAAGGGCGTCGAGACGCCGTTTACGAAGAAGCTCATTCTCGAGGGTGTCGGCTACCGCGTCGAGCTCAAAGGGAAGGATATCGTGCTCACGGTCGGGTTCTCGCACACCGTGCCGCTTACTATCCCTGAGGACGTCACCGCGACGGTCGAGAAGAATGCTATCAAGCTCGAGAGTATCAACAAGGAATCGCTCGGACAGTTCGCCGCGAACATCCGCCGTGTGAAGCCGCCGGAACCGTATCTCGGCAAGGGTATCCGCTACGAGGGCGAAGTCATCCGCCGTAAGCAGGGCAAGAAGGCCGTCTAAACTACTATGCAACACGCACCCACCACCACATCTGAACTCCGCAAGCGCCGCCATGCGCGCGTGCGCGCGACGATTAAGGGCACCGCAGAGCGCCCGCGCCTCGCGGTGTATCGCAGCAATCGTTTCGTGTCCGCACAACTCATCGACGACGTTGCGGGGAAAACCATTGCCGCTTCGCACGGTCGCGAGTTCAAGGGACCGCAGTCAGTGCAGGCGACGTCAGTTGGCGCCGCTATGGCCGCAAAGGCGAAGGCGCTCGGCATCAGCTCGGTCGTCTTCGATCGCGCCGGATACCGTTACGGCGGCCAGGTGAAGTCGCTTGCCGATGCGGCCCGTGAGGGAGGCCTCATATTTTAATACTCATGACTACAAGCATGGAACAGGAGACAACAGTACAGGAGGCAGAAGTCGGCATCGAGACGCCGATCGTTGCTGAAGCGGCTGCGCCGGCAATTGCCACAGCGCAACCGTCACGCCCTGGCGCACGCGGTGCTATCCGTGGCCGCGGCGGTCGCCCGGGCGGTCGCAATACGCGTGCTCCGCGCGAGCGCGGCGAGTTTGACCAAGTCACTATCGATGCGCGCCGCGTGGCGCGCGTCATGGCGGGCGGTCGTCGTTTCAATTTCAGTCTCGTCGTCGTCATCGGCGACCGGAAGGGTCGTGTCGGCGTCGGCCTCGGCAAGGGCGTCGATACGGCGCTCGCCATTGATAAGGCGACGCGTGATGCGAAGAAGCACCTTTTCACCGTCTCGCGCACCACGTCGGGTTCCATCCCGCACGAGGTTTCGGCGAAATACGCGTCTTCGACGGTCGAAATCATCCCATCAAAGGGTCGCGGTCTTGTCGCCGGTTCGGCAATGCGCACGGTGCTCGACCTTGCGGGCGTGACCGATGTCGTGACGAAGATCCACACCCGCTCGAAGAACAAGCTCACTATTGCCCGCGCGACGGTCGAGGCTCTGAAGCAGCTCCGCACGAAGTAATAGCGGTATAATCCTTTTGCGTATGCAACTCAACTCAATCTCTCCTCGTACCAAGAATAAGAAGAACGCGGCTGTCGGCCGCGGCGGTAAGCGCGGCAAGACGTCAGGCCGCGGCGGTAAGGGCCAGACGGCTCGCGCCGGTCATCACATCCGTCCGGAAGTGCGCGATCTTATCAAGAAGCTCCCGAAGCGTCGCGGCCACGGCAAGAATCGCGCACGCACCGTGCGCACGAATCGCATTGCGACCTCCGCAGTGAACCTCGCGGCACTCGAAGCATCCTACAAAGCGGGAGAGACTGTCTCGCCAGCATCGCTTGTCGCGCGCGGGCTCGTGCGTCGCGCAAAGGGCCGTGCCCCGATGGTGAAGATCCTCGGTGCAGGCTCGCTCACGAAGGCGCTCGTCATTAAGAGCTGCATGGTGTCTGATGTCGCGCGCGCTGCGCTTGTCGCGGCCGGTGGGACTATCCATGATTAATTCTTTCATCCGCAAGATCACACTCGCTTTCGGTGATTCCGAAATACGCGCCCGGGTTCTCTTCCTTGCCGGCGCACTTGCGCTTTTTCGCTTCCTTGCGGCGATACCAATCCCGGGCGTCGATAAAGGCGCCCTCGCTCAATTCTTCGCAAGCAATCAGTTTTTCGGTCTTTTGAATGTGTTCTCGGGGGGCGGACTCTCGAAACTCTCCATCGTGATGCTCGGCGTCGGCCCGTACATCACCGCTTCCATCGTGATGCAGCTCGCGACTATCGTCTTCCCGCAGGTGAAGCAAGCCTACTTCGAGGAAGGGGAGGCTGGCCGCGCGCAGTTCATAGAGTGGAGCCGCCTTCTCACGATTCCCATCGCGGTGCTGCAGTCCATCGGTTTCCTTTTCCTCCTCCAGAGCCAGAATGTCATCGGGCAGCTCGGTCCGGTCGCGCTTATCGCGAATATCGCTCTTGTTACCGCGGGCTCCTTGCTTCTCATGTGGCTCGGCGAGCTCGTGACGGAGTTTGGCATCGGGAACGGCGTCTCGCTCATCATCCTTGCAGGCATTCTTGCACGCGTGCCCTCGAGCATCTCGGAAACTATCTTCGCGGCAAGCGCAGCGAATATACCCGCCTACCTCGCCTTCTTCTTCCTCGCTGCCGCGATGGTCTATGCGGTCGTCGTCGTCTCCGATGCGGAGCGGTCGATACCTATCGCCTACGCTCGCGCCATGCGCGGCGCGGCGCTGGCACAAGGTGCGGCAACCTATCTCCCGATCCGCCTCCTCCAGGCCGGCGTGATCCCTATCATTTTCGCACTTTCGCTCCTCCTCGTGCCGCAGATGGCGCTTTCGATGCTCTCTGCAATCCATGTCTCGTTCGCTGCCGGCGCATCGCTCTGGTATACCGCTTTCCTCTCTAATCCGTGGCAGTACGGCTCAATCTACTTCCTGCTCGTGGTGCTCTTCACGTATTTCTATACGGCCGTCACCTTCGAACCGAAGCGCGTCGCCGAAAATCTCCAAAAGACCGGTGCCTTCGTCCCTGGCGTACGCCCCGGACGCGAGACTGAAGAATATATCAATAATGTCGTGAATCGCATCACGCTCCCGGGCGCCTGTTTCCTCGGTCTGCTCGCCGTCGCGCCGAGTATCATCCAGGGGCTCACCGGCGTCACGACGCTTGTGCTTGGCGGTACCGCCCTTCTCATCGCTGTGCAGGTCATCCTCGACCTTGTCCAGAAGATCGACGCTCAGGTCTCCCTGCGCGAGTACTAATCATGACGAAACTGCATGCGGAGGCGATGCCTCCGCATGCAGTTTTGTTTTATAAGAGAGATGGTAGAGTGAGTATATGGAAAAACCAATCGTATTCTTCATCGGGAAGCCAGGGAGCGGCAAAGGGACCCAGGCGGAGTTGCTCGCGAAGGTCACCGATTGGCCGGTATTCGGCACGAGCAGCGGCTTGCGCGAGATCGTAGCGACAGGGACCGCTGCCGGGCACAAGTTGAAGGAGACCATGGATAGCGGCGCGCTCACTCCCTACTGGATTGCTTCCTACGTGTATCTGAAGGCTCTATTCACTATCGCCGATGACGATACCATCATCTTCGATGGCACGAGCCGGACCTTGCCCGAGACGGAGATTGTCGCCGATTCGCTCCGGTGGATCGGTCGGCCGTTCTTCATATTTCACCTCACGGTCCCCGATGAAGAAGTGTACGGACGCATTGCGCTTCGGCGCGAAAAGGGAACTCGGGTCGACGACCTGCCCGAGGCGGTCACTCGCCGGCTTGAGGCGTATTACGCCGAGACTGACAGCGCGATTGCTTATCTCCGCGATGCCGGCATGCTCACTGATATCGATGGACACCGCCCGCCCGAGGTCATCGCGGAAGAAGTGAGAGGTATCCTCGCGCTGCAATGACTATCCAGAACGAGACCGAACGGGCGAACCTCATCGAGGGCGGGAAGAGGCTCGCGGCTGTGCTCGAGGCGCTCCGCGCGAAAGTCGCTCCCGGCGTGACAACCGAAGAGCTCGACGATCTTGCGGAGTCTATGATACGCGATGGGAATGATGAGCCGTGTTTTCTCGGCTATACGCCTGAGGGTTCCGGTCGAGCGTACCCGGCGACGCTCTGCGTCTCGATCAATGACGAGGTGGTGCACGGTATACCGAACGAAACGGTGAAGAAGCTCAAGGAAGGCGATATCGTCGGCCTCGATCTCGGGCTGCGCCACGGCGGTATCGTCGTGGATGCGGCTATCACCGTGCCGGTGGGCAAGGTGAACGACGAGACGACGAAGCTTCTTCGCGCGACGGAGCGCGCGCTCGCGGCAGGCATCGCGGCAGCCGTCCCCGGGAACCATGTGGGCGACATCGGAGCAGCGATACAGAAGGAGATCGAGGACGCGGGCTTCGCGGTCATCAAGGAGCTTGGTGGGCATGGCGTGGGTGATCGCGTGCATGAGGAACCTTTTATACCGAACTTCGGCCGGCCCGGCCGCGGCGAACTCCTCTCTGAGGGCATGGT
>JAJXUR010000002.1 GCA_021782715.1 bacterium | reverse complement strand
GACGGGGTGAAGGGGCAGTGCTTCGTGCAGCGGGAGAAACTCGGCGAAGCAGCATACGACCTCTTCGCCGGCACGGTAGATGCGGGCGATGTCGTCGAGGTGTCCGGCACGGCGTTCACGACCAAGCGTGGCATGCCGTCACTCGACGCGACCGAGTGGCGCATGCTCGCGAAGTCGCTGCGCCCCCTTCCCGACGAGTGGTTTGGCATCAAGGATGAGGACGAGCGTTTCCGCAAACGCTATCTCGACATCCTGCTCACGCACGACCTCGCCGAGCGCATCAAACGTCGCTCGAAGTTCTGGAACGTCATCCGCTCATACCTCCTCGAGCGGGATTTCATCGAGGTCGAGACGCCCGTGCTCGAGACGACGACCGGTGGCGCTGAGGCGCGTCCGTTCGTGACGCACCACAATGCGCTCGACATGGATGTGTACCTGCGCATCAGTGCCGGCGAGCTCTGGCAGAAACGTCTTCTTGTCGCTGGGCTCCCGAAAGTGTTCGAGATCGGCCGCATCTTCCGCAATGAAGGTATGTCGGCGGAGCACGCCCAGGATTACACGCAGCTTGAGTTCTATGAGGCATTCAAGGACTATGAAGCGGGCATGAGCATGATCACCGATCTGTATCGCACCATCGCCGATCAGGTGTATGGTACGCGTATTTTCTCGATAAAAGGATTCGATATCGATCTGGACGCGGAGTGGCAGACCTATGATTTTTGCGGGCTGATGCGGGAAGCGTACGGCCTCGACCCGCTCGACGAGGATGCCGATTGGGCTGCGGCTCTCAAGAAGAAGGATATCCCGTTTGAGAAAGGCGCCGACACGGGACGTTTGGTAGATACTGCGTGGAAGCAGATACGCAAGACGCTCGCTGGCCCCGGCTTCCTCATCAATGTGCCGGTGTATATGGAACCGCTCGCGAAGAAGAATAGTAAAGACCCGCGTGTGGTGGAGCGTTTCCAAGTCATGATTGCCGGGAGCGAGATAGGCAAGGGCTTCAGCGAGCTTAATGACCCTGTGGACCAAGCGGAGCGCTTCCGGCGGCAGGGAGAATTGCGCGCGGCAGGAGACGAAGAAGCGCAAATGCCGGATGCCGATTTTGTCGAGGCGCTCGAGTACGGCATGCCGCCGGCTTTCGGTTTCGGTGTCTCTGAGCGGCTTTTCAGTTTCCTCGAAGGCGTCTCTATCCGCGAAGGGCAGATATTCCCCCTGATGCGGCCGCGATAGCGGCTGTTCGCAGCGAAACGGCGCGGCCTCTGGCCGCGCCGTTTTCATATGGGGATAACCTCGACGCGAAAAGTGGGGGAGAGTGGTGTAGAATGAGCTACTAGTGGGATGAAGTGGAAAACGGGAGTGGTGGCCTATTTTCCGCATTCGTAGCACTTATTTTTGTCATGTTCATCGGAGAATACCTGCACACCCTCGACCCTAAGAATCGCATCTCGCTTCCGGCAAAATTCCGGAAGGATCTCGGCCGCGCGGTGGTGCTCACCCGCGGCCTTGATCATTGCCTTTTCGTCTATCCCAAGTCGGCGTGGAAGAAGGAAGCTGAGAGTCGGGCGGCGCATGCAGGCGGCACGGCAGCAGCACGCGGCCTCGCGCGCCTCTTCCTCGCCGGTGCGATGGAGGCAGAGGTCGATGCTGCCGGACGGGTGCTTATCCCCGATCATCTGAAGCACTTTGCCACCCTGAAGAGCAAGACGGTCATCGCTGGTGTCGCAGATCGCATTGAAATCTGGGACGAGAGTGCGTGGAAGAAGTACACGGCTGAGATTGAGCGCGATGCTGACGCTTTTGCCGAAAAGCTCGGCGACACCAACTAGTATGGAAGCTCGCCACGACAGCGTGCTTATGCGAGAAGTCCTCGAGGCGCTTGAGATAACGTCTGGCGATACGGTGGTCGATGCGACCTTAGGCGGAGCCGGGCATTTCGCAGCCATCCTTGCCTCTCTTGGAGAGGGAGGGGTCATTGTCGGCATCGATGCCGACCCGGCGGCCGTGGAGCGTGCCCGCGCGGCGTATGCGCTCGACCGTCGTCCGCACCGGCCGGTCGCGCATTTAGTGAACGATAATTTTCGTAATCTTTCTCATATTCTTGAGCGCCTCGGCATCGGCCGAGCCGACAAGATGCTCTACGACCTCGGGTGGAGCGGATACCAGATCGCTTCGCCGCGCGGTTTCTCTTTCCAGTCGGATGAACCGCTCCTCATGACCTATGGCGAGGGCGGCGAGACGGCGGCTGACATCGTGAATTCCGCTACCGAAACGGAGCTCGCTGATATCATCTTCACGTACGGCGAAGAGCGTTTTGCGCGCGGCATCGCGCGCGCTATCGTCGCAGCACGCGGTAAGGAGCGCATTCTCACGACCGATGCGCTCGTGGCCGCCATCAAGGCCGGCACGCCGCACTGGTACCACGAGCGGCGGATCCATCCGGCGACGAAGACCTTCCAGGCGCTCCGCATTGCGGCAAACGACGAGATCGGCGCTTTGCGTGAGGGGCTTGCCGCTGCGCTCGCTGCGCTCGCACCAGAAGGACGTCTCGCAATCATTTCGTTCCACAGTATCGAGGATCGCATCGTGAAGAATATCCTCCGTGATGCTGTCCTTGCGGGGCAGGGTACGCTCACGCCGAAGAAGCCGATCGCGCCGTCGCGCGCCGAGATCCTCGCGAACCGCCGTGCGCGGAGCGCGAAACTGCGCGTCTTCGAGAAGAACGCCGCCCTCGTGCCGACAGCGCCGGCTGACGTGCTCGAACCCAATCTTTCCTATGCGTAATAGCCGCTTCCCATTCTCGTTCTCGCTCGTACCGCTCCTCTCCGGGACGGTCGCCGTCTTAGCGATCTCCTATATTGGTCTCATCGCTGTCGTCATGAGTTATGCAGCGCTTACGGTTGAGTTTTCGCAGTCGGTGAAGAATGATGAGTCCGCGGTCGCTGTCCTCGAAGGGCAGTATCTCGCAAGTATCGCGAGCATCCAGGATCTCGATTACCGTACCGCGGGATACGCCGCGCCTCTCGCGCAGATATTCGTCCCTGCCGCGAGTATGACTGCGCTGCGCTAGATATCTCGTCATGCGCGCCCAGTTCCGTTCCCGCATCCGTTTCGTTCTCGCGCTCATCATCCTTGCGGCTCTGCTCGTCCTGGTGCGACTCTATTTCGTCCAGATCATGCACGGTGATGATTACGCGCTGAAAGCAGATCGTCAGTTCGCCTCCGGCGGAAGCGGCCTCTTCGATCGCGGGGCAATCTATTTCACCAGCAAGGATGGTACGAACATCTCTGCCGCTACTTTGGCGACGGGATTTCTCGTCGCGATAAATCCGCAGACGATTCAAGATCCGGAAGCTGCGTATACGGCGATAGCCGCCGTCGCATCGACGACGCTATCGCACGACGCTTTTCTCGCGGCCGTCGCGAAGAAGAACCTTGTCTACGTCGAGGTCGCGCAGCATATCCCGGACGCGGCTGGGCAGGCGCTCGCGGCAGAAAATATTCCTGGCGTGCAAGTGCTTCGCGAACGATGGCGCTACTATCCCGGCGGGACGCTTGCGTCGCAGGCAATTGGTATCGTCTCCTACGGCTCAGGGGATACGCTTGTCGGCCAGACCGGTCTCGAGGCGGAGTATGACGGCACGCTCTCGCGTTCCGGTGATTCGCTCTATAAGAATTTCTTCGCGGAATTGTTCTCGAATGTCGGCAACCTGCTCGTGAATGCCAAAGATGCGCGTGAGGGCTCCATCGTGACGACCATCGAGCCGGATGTGCAGACCCGACTCGAGCATGATCTCGCGGCGGTGAATGGGCAGTATTCGAGCAAAGAATCAGGCGGTATCATCATGGATCCCGCGACCGGCGCGATAGTCGCCTTCGCGAGCTATCCGAACTACGATGGAAACAATCTGCAGAACGTCGATCCGTCGCTTCTCGGGAATCCGCTCGTCGAGCAAGTGCATGAATTCGGCTCCATCATGAAGCCGCTTACGATGACCTCAGGGCTCGATGCAGGCGCCATCACCCCGCAATCGACGTTCGACGATCCGGGCTGCATCACGGTCAACACGATGAGGATCTGCGACTGGGACCTCAAGCCGAAAGGCGTCATCGGCGTGAAGCAGATCATCCTGCAGTCCCTCAATGTCGGTGCGTCGTGGGTGGCGACACGGCTCGGACAGGACAAGTTTCGTTCTTACTTCACGACGCTGTTCGGACAGAAGACGGGAATTGATCTGCCGAATGAGGGCCATGCGCTTCTCGGTAATCTTGCGACGACGCAACAAGTGAATTTCGATGACATGTCGTTTGGGCAGGGTATCGCAGTCACGCCCGTGCAGATGATCCGCGCACTCGGCGCGGTCGCTAATGGCGGCGTGATGGTCGAGCCTCACCTTGTGAGCGCGATACGTCTCGACTCTGGCATCACGCGGAAACTCGACTGGAGTCATACGACGCCGGTCTTCAGCGCGACTGCGGCGCGTGAGACGACGCAGATGATGACCGAGATGTTCGACACGAAGCTCGAAAACGGGAAGGCCATCATCCCGACCATGTCGGTAGCGGCGAAGACGGGCACCGCGCAGCTCACCGATGGGCATGGCGGGTACTATACGAATCGCTTCTTCCACTCGTTTGTCGGTTTCTTCCCGTCGTATAATCCGCGCTTCATCATCCTCTTGTACACGGATGACCCGCAGCATGTGGAATACGCGTCCGAGACGCTCGACACGACCTTCCTTGACCTTACGCATTTTCTCATCGACTATTACCAGATACCGCCCGATCGCGGCTTCGCCACCTCGACGAGCCAGGGATAACCAGTCTGCTCTCATATGAAAAAGATATTTAAATTCATCACCGCAACCGCTCTTGCTCTTCTTGCTCGCGCCGTCGTGCGTCGCTATAAGCCGCATATCGTGATGGTGACCGGCTCGGTGGGGAAGACCTCGACCAAGGACGCGGTCGCCGCGGTGCTCGCGACGCGTTTCTATGTGCGCAAGAGCGAGAAGAGTTTCAATAGCGAATTTGGCGTACCTTTCACTATCCTCGGCGTCGATAACCCGTGGCATAACCCTCTCGCATGGTTTTCGCTCGCGAAACGTGCGGTCGCGCTCCTTATCCTGCCGAACCAGTATCCGAAGATGTTGGTGCTCGAGGTGGGCGCCGACAAGCCAGGCGACCTCGCGCGCATATTGCGTATCGTAACGCCAGACGCAGTCATCGTCACGCGATTGCCGAAGGTGCCGGTGCATGTCGAGGCCTATGCCTCGCCCGAGGCAGTGCGCGAAGAGGAGTTCTCTCCCGCGTACGCGCTCCATGCGGCTGCGCCGCTCATCATTTCTTCTGACGACCCCTATGCGCTTGAGAGCGCACTGCGCACGCCGGCGCGCATCATTTCCTATGGCACTGCAGACAGCGCGTCAGTACAAGTGAAGAACGTTGATTTCTACGAAGAAGAAGGGCAGGTGAAGGGTATGCGCGCTGATGCTGTGATGAATGGCAAGAAGGGGGATCTCGTCGTGAAAGGCTCAGTCGGCGGTACGCAGATTTTCCCGGCGGCTGCCGCTCTCGCCGCTGCGCTCGCCTTCGACATCGCACTTCCCGACGCGCTCAAAGCGCTTGAGGGTTACGAACCGCCGCCGGGCCGCGGCCGTCTGCTGTCCGGGAAGAATGGTTCAATCATTATCGACGATTCCTATAACTCCTCGCCGGTCGCGGTTGCACAGGGGCTCGAGACGCTCAAGGCCTTCCCGCATGCCGGTCGCCGCATCGCGGTCTTGGGTGACATGCTCGAGCTCGGGCGTTACTCGGTCACGGAACACGAGCATGCGGGTGTGCTCGCACGCGACGCATCTGACGTTGTCGTCGCGGTCGGCATCCGTTCCCGAGTCTTTGCTATGGCAGAAGGGCCTGCGGAAGTTCTCTTATTCGACAATGCGGCTGCGGCGGCATCCGCTCTCGCTGATTTCGTTCGCCCTGGCGATGTCCTCCTTGTAAAAGGCTCGCAGTCTATCCGCACCGAACGTATCGTCAAAGCACTTCTCGCCGACCCCGCCGATGCCGCCATCCTCGTGCGCCAAGAGCGCACCTGGCGCGAGAAAGCGTAGGTCGCATGGGTAGCGCGAGAGCGGGAAGTCTGGTATAAAAAACAGATACGGCCCCATCGTCTAACGGCTAGGACAGATCCCTCTCACGGATCAAATCGGGGTTCGATTCCCCGTGGGGTCACAAAAAGCACAAAACGCGCACTGCTGCGCGTTTTGTGTCTTTTTGTGAGGCCGGAGCGATGTTTCGTCAGCAGACGAAACCGCGAGGCGAGGTCGAACAGCACTTACGTAATTTGTGAATACTTGGAACAAATTACTTAGTGACTGGTGACCACTCAGAAAAATCCCTGAAACTCCTAAGGACCGATAAGCACAATCGCGGTCCCTATGGGCGAAGCCGTACTAATTAATTCATTGTTCTACCAAGCAATAGAATCGGTATGGAGATTGTATGGTAAAAGACTATTGTATAAACTGACTTTTTCATCTCGGATAGGCGAGATTACCACTGATTGCTCTATATGCCAGTCATAATCGGGTAGGGCGGCGCGCCGCTCAGTGTCGGATCATCATGGCAGCAATAGCTACGATACCGGCTCGCTCAATCTGCCGTATGGCCTGGTTTGTCACGTCTGTCCACACGTGGTGCAGAAAGAGCGAAGCGGACGAAATGCATACTATATATTATAAGGAGAGACGAAACTAACTATAACTATCTATTTCTTTCATGAGCATCACTCCTGAACGCTCAGTCTTCGAAAACGTAAACGTCTTGTATGCGGCCGCCTTCATGGCGGTCTTTTTCATTTTCGGCGGAGCCGCCACCGCGTTTGCCGCGGTGAGGACGAGTACCGCGACAGGCGGTCTCTGGAGTGCGGGTTCGACATGGGTCGGCGGTGTCGTACCGGCTAACGCCGACAGTGCGATTATCGCGACGACTCTCGGAAACAGCGTCACGATAGGCGCGGCGGTGACGAATACCGGTGTGACGGTCAACGCCGACGCCCTGTTGAATTTCAGCGGCGCCTACATCCTCACGGAGAACGGGAATGTGGTCGTGAACGGTTCTGTCACAGGATCCACTGGGACGATACGCATGAACACGAACGGACGAAGCTTAAGCGGCAACGGTGCCATCGATACGATAGTGCTTGCGAGTCAGAACTTTTCTTTCCTCTCCGGTTCGAATCTCACGATTAATAACAACATCAATTCTGCCGGTAGGACCGTGACGAACAACGGCGCGGTCACGCTGAACGGTAATTACACGCGTACGGGTGGCACCGCGATATGGACGCAGGGCACGAACTCCCTGCTGAACATCAGCGGCATATTCACGCCATCGGCGAATGTCACGCTGAATGCGAACGCGAGCGGCAATACGATCAGTTACCGCGGCGCGGCGCAGGCGGTCGAACCAGCGGCATACGCGAACGTCGTCTTCGATGGTGGTAGTGGAGCGAAAACTATCGTGACCGGTACATCGATAAGCGGCAATCTGAGCATCGCGCCCTCCGGAAGCGCGATCGCGAGCATCGGTGTTGGACTGAATATCTCCGTCGGTACCCTCACGCTCGGCGGGCTCGGACGCATCAACGGTACGTGGGGTTCGACCAGCTCTACCGCGACGTACAAGAACAACACGTATTTCGCCCTGACGACTGGTCGCTTGACCGTCTCGACCGATACGCGTGTGACACCGACAATCACCGTTACTAATTCTCCAGTCATCTACACCGGTTCCGGCCAGGCAGCTGTTGTCTCTGGTTCCGTCCCCGGCACCGCAAGTAACCTCCTCACTGGCGGCGCCGCATCGCAGATCAATGCCGGTACCTACACGGTCACGGCGGACTTCGTCCCGACCGACACCACGAGCTATACGAGCCTCACCGGCGCTTCGGCCGGCAATTTCATCATCAATCCGGCAGACCAGACGATCACGTTCGCTGCTCTTCCCGACAAGCCGGTTACCAGTCCGGATTTCACCGTAAGTGCAACAGCCTCATCGGGTCTCGCCGTTGTGTTCTCCTCACTTACGACTGGCGTGTGTACGGTGATGGCCGCGACGGTACATCTCGTCTCGGTAGGGACCTGTACCCTCCAGGCCTCGCAGACCGGGGACAGTAATTACCGTGCCGCGACACCCGCGGACCAATCGTTTACCGTTACGACGGGGCCTGTAGCCGTCTTTACGCTCACTAACCCGGGCGACATGTACGCGAAGACTCGTCTCGGCTACACGGTGACCAGGCTCGATGCCTACGGCAACGCGGTCGGTACGGCGACGACGACCGTCTACCTCTACAGCTCTTCGATCAGTGGCGCCGCGAAATTCTATACTGATTCGCTCGGTGGCTCGGTCATCACGTCGGTCGATATCGGCCCGGGTCACTCGACCGCGAACGTTTGGTACTACGACGAGACACCCGGTACCTATACCATCACGGCGTCCGACGCTACGCCGACCGCCGACGGCCCGACTGGCATTACTGACGCCACCGACTCAGTCATCGTGATGCCGGTCGCGACGAAGTTTGTCATCCTGCCTCCCGCGAGCGGTACGGTCGATGCGTCGATTACCGTGACGGTTGAGGCGCAGGAGCCTGACGATAGTATTGATACGAATTATCAGAATAATGTCACGCTGAATGCGAGCGGCTCGGCGACCGGCGGGGGAGTCGTCGACATCGTGAACGGCATCGGCCATCTGGACGTCTCGGATACGCACGCGGAGACGGTGACCCTCTCGCTCTCCGATAGTCAGTCCACGAATCTAGACGTGTCGTCGACGCAACCGCTGACTTTCGACGGGGGAGCAATCGCCCAGTTCACTCTGAATCATCCGGCAGCCTCGCTCGCGGGGCAGCGCGCGGCTTATACGGTCATGCGCGAGGATCAGTACGGGAACGCAACCTCGGTCGCGACGACGACCGTCTACCTCTACAGCTCTTCGACCAGTGGCATCGCGAAGTTCTATGACGCCGCGACGAATGGCGTTGCCATCACCTCGATCGACATCCCGGCCGGACAGTCGACCGTGAATGTCTGGTACTGCGACGAAAAGGTGGGGAACTGGGATATCACTGCCTCCGATCATTCGTCGTCGCCGGACGGCAATACCGGCATCAATGATGCCATCGACACGCATCAGGTAGTTGCCGGTCCGGTTGCGTCCTTCGTCTTGAACGACCCGGGCGACATGACCGCCGGCACGCGCCTCGGTTACACGGTGATCCGCAAGGACGTCTTCAATAATCTTGTCACGAGCGGCGCGACCCTGGTGTACCTCTCGAGCGACTCAATCGGGACGAGTACGCCAGTTTTCTACGATGCCGCAACGGGTGGAAATGTCATGACAGCAGTCACGATCCCCGATAGTCAATCATCGGCCCCGTTCTGGTATGAGGACCCGAATCCGGGGAGCTGGACGGTTACCGCTTCCGATAGTTCGCCTGCTGACGGGACGAACGGCGTCATTGATGCCATCGATCCGGTCACTGTGAGCGCGGCGCCTATCGTCGCGACGCGGTTTGTGATTATGCCGCCTGTAAATGGTACGGTGGACGCGCCAGTCATCGTTACGGTAAAGGCGATGGACGCGAGCGGCAATGTCGACACGACGTATCAACATGATGTCACGCTGAATAAAGACGGTTCTGCTGTCGGCGTGGTGGCCATCGTAGATGGCGTCGGTACGCTCCCGGTCACGAGTACCGTCGCGCACACCGCGATCCTCTTGCTTACTGACAGTCAAGCGACCGGTCTCGATACGTCGTCAAGGCAGTCGCTGGTCTTCGCCCCCGGCGCGGTTGCGCAGTTCGCACTCACTAATCCGGGCGATGTCGCGGCCGGCATGCGGATAGGCTATACCGTGAGTCGCAGCGATCAATATGGCAACGCGGTTACCGCCGGCGCGACGACCGTGTCGCTCTCAAGCACCTCCACCGGGGTGGATTCGAAGTTCTACGATGCGGCGAGCGGAGGCAGCGCGATCAATTCGATCGTGATACCAGACGGCGCGTCGTCGGTCGGTTTCTGGTACTACGACGAGAAGGCAGGAGATTGGTTCGTCGCGGCGAGCGCAGCCGGCGTCTCCGGCGCGAGCGATCCGATAACGGTACAGCCGGCCGGCATCGCGAAGTTCACTCTGAATGAGCCCGGCAATATGACCGCCGGCACGCGCCTCGGCTATGTCGTCACGCGCAAGGATCAGTTCGATAATCTCGTGACCGCGGGTGTGTCCTTGGTCTATCTGTACTCGTCCTCGGCCGCGACGACGACCGTCTTCTATTCCACCGATACTGGCGGAGCGCCGACTACCTTTGCGACCATCAATGACGGCAGCTCGACGGGCAGTTTCTGGTACTACGACGAGACGCCCGGGACATGGCTTGTCACCGCCTCTGATTCCTCTGGAGCGCCGAATGGCTCGGCTGGCATTACCGATGCGATTGATTCGGTGACGGTAAGCGCGATGCCGATCGTTGCGACCCGTTTCGTGATTTTGCCCGCCGGCCCCGTACTGGTCGGAACGCCCGCGATAGTGACGGTCCAGGCACAGGACAATGCTGGTAATGTCGATACCACGATCCAGTCCGGCGTAATGCTCTCGGCGACCGGTGCGGCGACCGGCGCCGGACTGGTGACCATGGTGAATGGCGTCGGAACGCTTGTGCTCTCGGACGCCACAGCCGAGACCGTGACGCTCTCGCTCTCTGATACCGAGCACACCGGTCTCAATGTCTCTTCGACGCGGCCGCTCACATTCTCGGCGATACCGGTCGTGCCGCCGACGGGCGGCAGCGGTGCCGGGGGAGCGATCGGAGTGCGGACGCCGACGGTGACAGGGGTACGCATCAGCGGCCGTGCATTTCCCGGAGCAAGGGTGACCATCCTTGCGATGTCTCCGCGCCGCGCCTCGATAACCGCCGCAGCGACAGCGTCGGCAAGCGGCGCATTCTCGACTCTTCTTACCGGCGTCGCTACGGGCGCCGGCTCGTACGGCCTCGTGGCTGCTGATGCCTCCGGTCGCGTCTCTCAGACGAAGGTACTCGCCGCGAACTACCCAGGATCAAGTGCCTTTCTCTCGCTCGATGCGTCGCTCCTCTCGCCAACCATGGGTCTCGTGTATCCGACCGTGCGGAAGGGTGATTCGGTCGGCTTCATCGGCAGCGCAGTTCCGGGCTATACCGTCTCTGCGCAAGTAGACCGTGCCGCTGCTGGCACCGTCACGGCTGCCGCGGATGGTTCCTACAAGATTCTTTTTCCGACGGCTGCGCTCGCGTTCGGAAGCCACACGGTTCGTGTGCGGCAGACTGCTCCCTCTGGAGTCCGGAGTGAGTATGCGCCGCAGAAAGTATTCACCGTCTCACCGCTCTTCACGCCGCAGACTGATTTCAACCAAGATGGGGTCATCAATATCCAGGATTGGAGCGTATTCCTCGCGCGATGGAGCTCGCCGATTCCGTCGATACGCCTGCTCGACGACCTGAACGGCGACGGCAAGGTGGATGTTACGGATCTGAGCATCTTCGTGCGCACTCTTAAGAAATAATCGATCGTGAGCATGTTGTATAATTCCGGTATCATGCTTTTGAAGCGCACAGGACCCCTCTTTCTCGTCGCACTTTTCTTCGCTGTCAGCGGTCCGGCGATGGCCCATGCCGCTTCATTCGGTCTGGTTGCCAATAAGGACACGTTCGTCATCGGAGATTCCTTCACGGTCGACCTGAAAATTGAAAGCGTCGGCGTCGGCGTTAATGCGGCTCAAGCGACGCTCACCTTCCCGAAGAATGTCATACAGGTGACGAGTGTCGACAAGACGAATTCCGTCTTCGATTTCTGGCTGCAGGGCCCGAGTTATTCGAACGATTCCGGCACGATCTCTTTCATAGGGGGCAACCAAAACGGCATTGCGGGCGCGGACCTGGAAGTATTACGGATCACGTTCAAAGTGACGGGTGCCGGGCCCGCAGCACTCGTCTTCTCAGACGGGGCTGTGACGGCGAGCGACGGGAGCGGAACGAATGTCCTTTCTGTCATGAAGGGTTTGCAGCTTACGAGCATCACGAAGCAGGATGCCACGCTTATCAAACCACCACAGATCGTGCGGCCAGCGGTGCCGACCGGTGTGCTTCCCGTCGTGCCGAATATCGTGGTCGCGCTCTATCCCGATTCAGCGGCGTGGTATGCGCATGTCTCGAGATTTATCACGCAATGGAGTCTCCCGAAGGACGTGACCGCCGTTGCGACGGCAGTGAATCAGCAGCCGACTTTCGACCCCACGGTATCAGAAGGACTGTTCGACAATAAGATGTTCAATCCACTCGATGATGGTATCTGGTATCTGCATGTGCGTTTCAAGAATGCCATCGGCTGGGGACCGACCGTGCACTACCGTATCGGCATCGATACGGTGCCTCCGCTGAACTTCTCGATAACATCGCCCGATGGTCTTACTACCGCGAATGTCGCTCCGACCATCTCCTTTGCGACGAAGGACCAGCCATCGGGCGTCCGGGACTATACGATTCTCGTGGACGGTACGCTTGCGACGACGACCGCGCTCACGACCTATACGCTTCCCCCGCAAGCACCTGGCAAGCATGATGTCATTGTGCAAGCGCACGATGAGGCTGGTAATATGACCGAGAGCCGTGCGACTATCGAAATACTCGAAGCGCCGCTCATCACTATCGCCGGCATTCGTATCACGCAGTTCGGATTCTATGCGACCATCATCGCATTCCTCATCGGCGGATTGTTGCTCGGCCGTTATCTGGACGTGCTCGAGCACCGGCGGCGAATGCGTCGTGTCGTCATAGCGCAGCGCGATGTGCAAACGGTCACGAATCTCATCAAGAAAGATCTAGAAGGGCTCGTCGCGAAGTGCGATGAAGGGGCGATGACCCAGACAAAGGCAGAAGAGATGCGGTCCGTGCTGCTCCG
This sequence comes from bacterium, assembly GCA_021782715.1. Lineage (GTDB taxonomy): Bacteria > Patescibacteriota > Minisyncoccia > Phycocordibacterales > Phycocordibacteraceae > C7867-001. Next base: position 16,704 of record JAJXUR010000002.1, on the reverse strand, counting down.
CACGGTCGCGACGGCGGACAAGTTTGAGAAGTACTTAATGCAAAATGTCGAGGAGATCGAAGGGTGAAGCCCCTTGCTATCAGTTGAATCATACTACTCATGAAAATTCTCGTAGTTGAAGATGAAGAAGTGCTCGCAAAAGTGCTCGAGGAGAAATTGGAAAAATCAGGAGATGAGGTGGCTATAGCTGCTGATGGTGAAGTCGCGATTACGCTCGCGCAGAGCTTCAACCCGGATGTCATCGTCCTCGACCTGCTCTTGCCGAAGCGAAGCGGATTCGAAGTGCTTCAGATATTGAAGGCTGATAATGTGCTTAAAGCGATTCCGGTCATCGTTGTCTCCAATCTCGGGGAAGATAACGATATCAAACATGCGCTTTCTCTCGGCGCGGTCGATTACTATGTCAAATCCGAGCACCCTATCAACGAGATTATCGAGAAGATAGGGAATATTGTCATTCAGGCCAAATGACAGGCGGTCCGGCCTGCCACACGCTCCTCTGATCCATGCCGGATACGACAGATGCTTTGGAGAAGGAAGAGATGTTCAGGGTCATCTTTGATAATGCGCTGGATGGTGTCATCCTTGCCGATATCGGAACGAAGAGACTTCTTGTCGGCAACAAGACGATGTGCGCCATGCTTGGGTATCGCCGTGACGAGATCAGCGGCCTCAGTGTCACCAACATCCATCCCGAGCATGATGTGCCCTATGTTCTGGATCAGTTCGAGAAACAGGCGAAGGGCGAGATACTGCTCGCGAAGGACATTCCGGTATTGAGGAAAGACGGCAGTGTTTTCTTTGCCGACGTCAACTCTTCGGTCGTCACGACAGGCGGGAAGAGATGCCTTCTCGGCATTTTCCGGGACATCACTGATCGTCGAGGGGCTGAGATCGAACGAGAACAGTATTTCAGGTTCTTCCAGATTTCAACGGACATCATGGTCATAGCCGACCCGCAAGGATGCTTCAAAAAAGTGAATCCTGCTTGCCTGCAGGTATTGGGGTATTCTGAAGAAGAGCTCTTGACGAAGCCGTTTATCGACTTCGTCCATCCTGACGACCGTCAGATGACGCGCGACGAGATGGCGCGGCAGATACGGACCGGCGCCTCTCATGATTTTGAGAATCGGTATGTGTGCAAGGATGGTACGCTGCTGTGGCTATCGTGGCGTGCCACTCATGACGAGGGGGAAAAGGTCACGTATGCCACTGCGCGCGACATCACCGAACGGAAGAGAGAAGAGCGGGCGCTGCGCGAAAGTGCTGAGGAATTGAAGAAGTTCAAGATGGCCGTCGAAGCGGCGTCCGACCAGATTATCCTCACCGACAGCGAGGGAACCATTATCTATGTCAACAAAGGGGCGGAGAGTTTTACCGGGTACTCGCGAGAAGAGGTTATCGGCAAGAAGGCATCTCTCTGGGGCGGGCAAATGCCCAAGGGGTTCTATGAGGAGATGTGGAAAGCTATACGGGAAGATAAAAAGCCATTCAGTGCTGAGCTAGTCAATCGGCGGAAGGATGGCGTTCCCTATGACGCAGAAATCCATATCTCCCCGGTTCTCGATGATGCAGGGGCCGTGCGGTACTTCATCGGCGTTGAACGGGATATTACGAAGGCGAAGGAGGTCGATACGGCGAAGAGCGAATTCATATCGCTCGCGTCGCATCAGATGCGTACGCCGCTCACGGCCGTCAATTGGTATAGTGAGATGCTCCTCAATGGCGATGCGGGGGAGCTGAACGCCAAGCAGAAGGAATATTTCCAAGCGATCTACACTGCCGGGCAGCAGATGAATGAGATCATCAAGACATTCCTACACATTTTGCGTCTTGAGGCCGGTTCGGGGGCGATGAATGCCATTCCTGTTGACCTCGTTGGCATGGTGCAATCGACCGTCGAAGAGTCGAAGCTCACCATCGACAAGAAGCATCTCCATGTGAGCGAACAGATCCAGGATGCCCTGCCGCTGCCGAAGATCGATCCCGAACTCGCGCACGTGATCCTACAGAATCTCATCTCGAACGCAGTCAAATATACGCCCGAGAACGGCGGGGTGACGGTCTCGCTGGAGAAGGTCGTGCAAGGGAGCACGGTCGCAGGGAAGACAGCAGAAGCGGATTCCGTGCTGGTAAGCGTCCACGACACCGGCATTGGCATAGCCGAAGCCGATCGCGACAAGATATCCACGAAGTTCTTCCGAGCTGAAAATGCAAAAACCTGGGACCCAAACGGCAACGGTCTCGGTCTCTACATGACGGATCGTATGATACGCACTGCGAGAGGGGCGCTCTGGTTCTCTTCCCGTGTGGGAGAGGGGACGACGTTCTATGCACTCCTTCCAATTGGCGGGGGATAAAGGCTGATACACTGAAGGAGTATGACTACGGCTCCTGACATGAAGAAAGTCCTGGTGGTCGAAGACGACGAACCGACCCTTACCGCGCTTCGCACGGCACTTCTCGGTGCCGGCCTAGCGGTCATCGAGGCAGAAAATGGCATCGGCGGTCTCACGATGGCGCTCACGGAACGCCCGGATCTCATCCTGCTCGACATCCTCATGCCACTCATGGACGGATGGGACATGCTGAAGCAGTTGCGGGAGAAAGATGATTGGGGGAAATGCGTGCCGGTCGTCATCCTCACGAATCTGAGCGCCGACGAAGACGAGCAGATACGTCACATCGCCGAGCTCGGTCCCTCGTTCTTTCTGGTGAAAGCTGACTGGAAGCTCGAGGGCATCGTCGACAAGGTATTGGAGCTGCTGAACGGGGAGAAGGTCCCGTGCCCGTAAAAACAAACGGGCGACTGCTGTGCAGCCGCCCGTAATCTTCATGCGTGCGCGAATCTTTTCCGCGCCGCCCGGATCTTCTCCCGGGCTCTCGTCTCGAGAAGGTGCCAGAAATAATTCCGGGAGCCCTTTTCATGGATGTCATGCAAGGCCTTGATGATCCCTTCGCGGATCCGGCTCTCGTCGTCGCCGGCTACTCCGATTACTGCGTCAAGCAGTTTCCTTTCGTACGCTGAAAGCGTCGCCATAGCGATCTCCCGTCTTGTTGATGGAAAGAGCTGTTCGTTGGGAACAGTAGCAATATATGTCTACTTTGTCAAGTGAGCAGCGAATCCACAACCGCTTTGACGTCAGAACCGTCAGCACGACCTTTCAATTCTTTCATCAGCATGCCGGTGAATTTGCCGGCCTCGGCTTTGCTTGAGACGCCGGCCTCGGCCATCTTGGCCTTCGCGATGGCTTCGATCTCTTCGCGGCTCATGAGAACGGGGAGATATCCCTCGATGATGGCGAGTTCGAGTTTCTCGGGCTCGGCGAGCTCGGGGCGGCCGCCTTTGGTGAATTGCTCGATGGAATCCTTGCGCTGGTTGGCCGCGCGCTTCAAGACCGCAAGTGCCTCCTCGTCGGTGAGGAACTCGTCGGGTTTGCGCTTTGTGGCGACGACCTCGTTGGTCATCATGGTGACGAGTGAGCGGAGGGTCTGGAGCCGTACGGCGTCGTGCGCACGCATCGCGTCCGGTATCGATTTCTTCAGGGTTTCGTGGATAGGCATATGGCAGAGTATACTAGAGTATACTATAGAGCATGAGTCTGTTCACCGTCGCTCTCATCGTCCTCGCACTGCTCCTCGTGCAGGGTATCGGCTTGTACCTCATACTGCGCCGTCGCGAGGAAGCGCCCAAAGAAGACGGGAATGGCATGGTGCTATTGCAGCAGCAGCTGCAGAATCTCGAGCGCACGCTCGAGGCGCGCGTCTCTGAGTCGTCGAAAGCCATGCAGGAGAACGCCCATCGGCAATTCTCGGAGAGCGCTCGACTCATCAAGGAGATCACCACCGAGCTCACGTCGGTAAAAGAGATCGGCCGACAGACGCAGACCTATGCGGAGCAGTTGCAATCGCTCCAGGACCTCCTCAAGAACCCGAAGCAGCGCGGCATCCTCGGCGAGTATTACCTGGAGACGGTGCTACGGAACGTCATGTCGCCGGATGATTACCGTATCCAATATCCGTTCAAGAATGGCGAGATTGTGGATGCCGTCATCGTCATCAACAAGAAGCTCGTCCCCGTGGACTCGAAGTTCTCGCTTGATAACTACAACCGTTTCGTGAGCGCCCACGTCGGCACGCCAGAGCGCGCGGCGGCTGAGAAGGCATTCGTGAACGACCTCAAGCTCCGCATCCAAGAGACCGCGAAATACATCCGTCCGGAGGAGGACACGATGGATTTCGCTTTCATGTTCATCCCCTCGGAAGGCATTTACTACGACCTCCTGACCAACCAGATCGGCGCCGGCAGCGAAGAAGAGAATCTCATCCAACGGGCCGCGAGCAAATATAAAGTCATCATCGTCTCGCCGACGTCGTTTCTGGCCTACCTCCAGACGGTGATGCAGGGACTCAAAGCGCTCCAGATAGAGGAGAAAGCCGCCGACATCCAGAAGCGGGTAGGGGAGCTCGGGAAGCACATCGGTGCCTATGAAGAATTCTACATGAAGCTGGGCGTTTCCCTCGGCACGAGCGTGAGCCACTGGAACGCGGGATATAAGGAGCTCGGGAAGATAGATAAGGATGTCTACCGCATCGCCGAATCGAAGATCGGCATCAAGGTAGAGTTTCTTGATAAACCCGCACTTGGTGAGGAGTGATGTATGACAGAGAAAAGACTTACAATTAAGGACGCAGAGGAATCGAGACTCAAGAATATTATCGACATGGCTTTTGCGTTCACGAGTATGACGCGGGTGTTTGAGGCGGAATCCAGTGAGAAGATAATTGAATTGTTGCGAGATAAGTTTAAGCGGCTAGATGACATCCGAGATATAGGCGCCTACCGAGATTTACATGAAGAGTTTTGCACCGATTTCGTTAATTTAATAAAGACCAGTCCCAGAAAGAATCATCCTAGCGGCACTGTGTCGTATGGGCAGGCAGCGAAAGTTTTTGATATTGCAGTTAAAGTATATGTGTACTACTGCGAATATTCGGATGAGCAACGTTCTCGATTGATGTTGATGATGTATGGTGCTATTGATACTCCAATTTTAAAACACCTGAAAAGCGAATATAAAGATAGGGGAATCTTAGCGGCGACAATAAGCGATATTGATAAGGAGCTCTACCTTTCTCTTCAAGATCTCATCAAGAGAGAAATAGAATTGAACGGGGATGGTTGCACAATGCCCGTCCAATACGACGACATTATGTGGCGTCGTCTGAAGGAGGAGGACGCGCGGAAGAAGAGAGAGAAAGGCAGATGATGAAATATTTAGAGCATGGATGGTCGAAATTATTCAGCGAACAATGGGTACGAGAAATATGGAACGGATTACTTATAGGTGTCTGTATTGTGGTGCTTGGGTTCGTTGCGCTCGCTTATTTTTTCAATCCTCACGAGCAAGACCCTAAGAATGTCAGGTCAATACTGATTGACCTCAAATGTCCAGAGGATTACTCGAATCATGAGGATGGTTATGCTGCATTAGAGAACGCTATTAATGCATATAAAGCTCGATACATGGACGCTTCCTCGGAAGAGATCTTGCATTGGCGTTACCGCTTCCTCGTCACACAAAAGTGCGAAGAGACACTCGCCTCTCTTCGAGAGAATGGGATCTTTACCGAAGACGATTATGTTCAGTCTAATGGGAAATAGGGGGGGTGCATACTTGGTATGCACCCCGATGGCCGAGCTGGAATAGTACTCCACAGGACCGATTGCAATCTGTACAGATACGTGTACAATAGGAATATGAATACCGCATTTACCAAAGTACCCAAGACGCTCGGGATAAGCGACTTTCGCGCGTCGCTTGCCGACAATCTCGCGAAAGCCAAGAAGACCCCGCTTGTCATAACCGACCGCAAGGGCGGCGAGAGCTACGTCGTGCTCGGAGCAGACGCGTATAACGAGCTTATGGAGTTGTGGGAGGACGAACAAGCGGGTCGCACCCTCGCTCGGCTTATCAAGGAGAACAAGAGCAAGAAGCTTATTCCTTGGGAGAAAGTGCGCGGGTCGATAAAATAGATAGTCGCCAGCTATGATGTATATTTCGCTTACTCCGGCAACAGAACGGGAGCTTAAGCGTTTGCCACGAGAGATACAACTGCTCGTGAAGGAATTGTTCGACGGACACTTCTCAACCAATCCGCTTGACCCACGATTCCATGCCAGAAAGGTGCAACCGCCCTTTACCGGATATCGTCTGCGGCTCGGGAGCTACCGCATACTTTTTGAACTTGAAGGAAATATAATTCTCGTGTATCGGATCAGGCATCGCAAGGATGCCTATAGATAAAAGCTTGCCTTTAGGATAGGAGAATGCTACAGTGGAGGGACTATGGAAGTGGCCGTAATCAAGACAGGCGGGAAGCAGTATGTCGTCTCCAAGGGCGACACGATTTCTATTGAGAAACTCCCGGGTGATCTGAAGAAAGGCGACTCAGTTGTCTTCAGCGAGGTGCTCCTCGTGGACAACGGCTCGGACACGACCATCGGTGCGCCTGTCATCAAGGGCGCAGAGGTCAAGGGCACTGTTGTTCTCGCCGGGAAGGCACCGAAAGTGGAAGTGGTGAAATACAAGCCGAAGAGCCGCTATTTCAAGCGCGTCGGGCATCGTCAGCCGCTTCTCAAGGTACAGATCGATTCGATTTCGTAGATCGAACTCTCGCTTTCTCATACTAGGGGACAAGACTTCGCACATATTGCGTTAGTTTTTATTTATAGCTTACCGTCATCATGCAAATAGGAAGATGGAATCATCAATCAGCAGGAGGCTCCTCAGGGTCTTCGAGAAGTTCACAAAGCGGTCCGCGTCCGTATTCGTCACCGCGCCCTTCGCGCTCCGGTGGCAGCTCCTCGAGCGGTCCGCGCCGTTACGGTAGCGATAGAGGCGGCAGCCGGGGCGGCTACAGCGGCAGCCGCGGCCCCTCGCGCGGTCGCGGATTCGGTACGTTCGGCGAGACTGAGTCCGAGATCGCTAAGTTCATGAACAAGACGGTCGTCACGGTCGAGGAACCGGTCTTCGTCCCTGAGCACAAGTTCGCGGACTTCGATATCAATGCGCACCTCAAAGCGAACATCCTCGCGCACGGGTACGACCTCCCGACGCCGATCCAGGACAAGACTATCCCGCACACGCTCCTCGGACAGGACGTCGTCGGCCTCGCCGAGACCGGCACCGGCAAGACGGCAGCCTTCCTCATCCCGCTCATTGACAAGGTGATGAAGCAGAAAGGAGAACGCGTCCTCATCATGGCGCCGACGCGCGAGCTCGCGGTGCAGATCGAGAAGGAGCTCGCCGGCTTCGCGAAGGGGCTCGGCTTTCGCGGCATGGTCGCGGTCGGCGGAGCGAATATCGCTCCGCAGATCTCAGCGCTCCGTCATGATCCGGCATTCGTCATCGGTACGCCGGGACGCCTGAAGGACCTCATGGAGCGCCGCGCGCTCGATCTCACCGGTTTCGGCACGGTCGTCCTCGATGAGGCAGACCGTATGCTCGACATGGGCTTCATCGACGACATGCGCATGATCCTCAGCAAGATGCGCAAGGAGCGTCACACGCTCTTCTTCTCGGCGACGATGGGGAAGGACGTGGAGAAGCTCATCGGTGATTTCCTTGAGAGCCCGGTCATCATTTCGGTGAAGACCCGCGACACCTCGAAGAACGTTGAGCAGGACGTCGTGCGCATCCCGCGCGGCGCCGATAAGTTTGAAGTGCTCGCTGATCTCTTGAAGAACCGTGAGTTCAGTCGCGTGCTTATCTTCGGACGCACCAAGTACGGCGTCGAGAAGCTCGCCAAAGATCTCTCACGCCGTCACATCCATGCGGAGAGCATCCATGGCAATAAGACCTACGGCGCACGTATCCGCGCGCTAGAGGCTTTCAAGACCGGGAAGGTGGTCGCGCTCGTCGCCACCGACGTCGCGGCTCGCGGCCTCGACATCCCTGCCGTGACGCACGTCATCAATTATGATTTGCCGTCGACCTACGAGGACTACGTGCACCGCATTGGCCGCACCGGCCGCGCGTCGAACAAGGGTATCGCTCTCACCTTCGTGCAAGAGCGGTAGAACGTTCCAGAAGTCTCATCTGCTTCGTTACGGGTCCCGCTGATTTTCTCAACGTACCTCAAAGTACGTCTCCGAAAATCAGCTTCCCGTGCCTCGCATCTGAAAACTTCTGAATCCGTTCTGAAAAAAGCAAAAGCACCCTTGCGGGTGCTTTTGCTTTTCCCGATCATGCCTCTTTGCGGTTGGTGAGGGCGGCGCGGAGGGTCTCGGCGTCGGAGTATTCGAGCTCGCTGCCGGTCGCGAGGCCGCGCCCGAGCTGGGACACTCTCACGTGGTCGCGGTAGGGGGCGAGAAGCTGCCGCACGCGATCGGCGGTGTGTTCACCCTCGCTGGTCGCTCCAAGGGCAAGGACAACTTCGGTGAGGCCGTTTGTGAGGCGCTTCTCGATTGCGCGTACGAGCTCCTTTTCGCGGATGGCACCCTTGCCCGAGAGGGTGAGGACGCCGCCGAGGACGAAGTAGCGGCCTCGGTACGTGCCGGCGCGCTCGACGGCAGCGAGATCCTGATCCTTCTCCACGAGCATGAGCTCGGTGTCGTCCCGCTTGGTGTCAGAACAGTAGTTGCAGAGAAGCGCCGTGGTGCCGTTGTAGAAGCGCAGGCACTCGGGGCACTGGCGGACATTGTTACCGAGCGCGGTAATGAGCTCGGCGAGCTTCGCGCGCTCGCTTGCGGGTGCCGCGAGGAGGTAATAGACGAAGCGCTTGCCCTGGCGCGGCCCGATACCGGGAAGCTTCGTAAGCGCACGGGCGAGTTCATCGATATGGTCCATCTGGATTAAAACTCGCCGGCGAGATCGCCGTACCCGGCGGTGTCGAGCGGCTGGAAGCTGGTGCGCTTCTCATCGAAGAAGAGCTCGACTGAGCCGGTAGGGCCATTACGGTGCTTCTCGATGAGGATCTCGGCAATACCGGTCCGGTCGCTCTCTTTGTTTGCCTTGTCTTCACGATGGATGAACATCACGACGTCGGCGTCTTGTTCAATAGAGCCCGAATCGCGCAGGTCGGAGAGGCGCGGCTTGCCGCCGCGCTGCTCGACGGCGCGCGAGAGTTGCGAGAGCGCGATGACGGGGACTTCGAGTTCGCGCGCAAGGCCCTTGAGCGAGCGCGAGATTTCGGTCACCTGCTGCACCATCGAGTCGGATGCTTTTGTCGAGGTGGGGCTCATGAGCTGAAGGTAGTCGACGACGATAAGGCCGATGCCGCGCTCGCGCTTCAAGCGCCGCGCGACGGCGCGCATCGCGAGGATATTGTTCCCCGGCTTGTCGTCGATGAAGATGGGTGCTTTGGAGAGTGATTCGAGCGCATCGCGGATGCGGCCGAAATCCTCTTCGGCTTTCACTTGCCCGGTGCGGAGCTTCCAGGAGTCCACGAACGACTCTGCCGAGAGCATGCGGTCGATGATCTGCTCCGAGCTCATCTCGAGCGAGAAGATGCCGACCGGGACGTTGTGGCGCACGGCGGCGTTCCGGGCGATATCGAGCGCGAGGGAGGTCTTACCGACGGAAGGGCGTGCGGCCAGGATAACGAGGTCGGAAGGGTGAAAGCCCGAGAGGAGATTGTCGAGAGTAGGGAAGCCCGATGGGACGCCGCGGATGCCGTCCTCGCGCTTGCTGAGCGCTTCGATGCGGTCCCATGCTTCGTGAACCTTGTCGCCGATGGCGGTGAACTTGTGGGCCGCCGATGCATTGCCGATGGCATAGATGCTTTTCTCGGCCTCATCGAGTACCTCCATCGTCTCGCGGCCCTCGTCGTAGGCGGACTCATTGATAGTGTAGGCGGCATCGATCAAGGAGCGCATGAGGAACTTACGCGAGACGAGATCGGCATAGTGAGAGAAGTTCCCCGGCGCCGGCGCAGAGCCCGCGAGCTCGGCGAGGTAGCTTCTGCCGCCGGAGCGCTCGAGCAAGCTCTGGCTCTGCAAGCGTTCAGAGAGCGAGAGCAGATCGATAGGCTCGCCACGCTCGGCAAGCTCGCGCATGGCACCGAATATGATGCGGTGCTTCTCGGCATAGAAAGAATCGGGATGAATGAGATCCGAGACGTCGTGGATAGCATCCGGTTTCAGCAAAAGGGCACCGAGCAGGGCGCGCTCGGATTCGAGTGATTGGGGAGGGATGCGGTCGGCGGCCATTCTCCCAATTGTATCAAAGAGTCTTCCGAGTCAACACTGGTCCTTCCGGGCCGTCGTCCACACGATATCCCCGTTCTTCGATGGCCGTACGGAGACGGTCTGCCTCGGCGAAATCCTTGGAATTGCGCGCCGCTTCGCGGCGCGCAAGCATATCCTGCATTTCTGAGGGCATTTCTTCTAATGTCAACCCGTCTGATTTCGGCGGCGTGAGGAGCGAGAGGCCGAGATGAGCATCGGCGGTTTCGATGAGGCCCCATTTCTCTTCGGGCGTATATTCTTCGCTCCGCAATGCATCCCAGAGCGCCGCGAGCGCTTGCGGCGTCGCGAGATCATCGCGCATTGTCGCGAGGAAATTATCGCGAACCTCGGACGGCTCACTGATGCTCCTGGACTCTTCGGCAATCTCGAGAGAAAGCTTCCAGAGACGGTCGAGCGCGCTTCCGGCCGCCGCGAGCGCGTCCCATGAGAAGGAGAGCGGCGTGCGGTAGTGCGCCTGTAGGAAGAAATAGCGCAGCGCGAGCGGATGGAATCCTTTGTCGACAACGTCAGAAAGATAGACGACATTGCCGAGTGACTTCGAAGCTTTCTCGCCGCCCATGGTGAGGAAGGCGCTATGCATCCAGTAGCGGACGAACTGCCGACCGCTCGCCGCCTCCGACTGCGCTATTTCATTGTTATGGTGCACAGAGATGTGATCCTCGCCGCCGGTGTGGATATCAATCTCTTGGCCTAGAAGCGAACGGATCATCGCCGAACATTCGATGTGCCAGCCGGGATTGCCGCGACCCCACGGGCTGTCCCATTGCTGCAAGTCGTTTGGTTTCGCTGCACGCCAGAGGACGAAGTCGGCGGGGTGACGTTTTCCAGCGACAACCTCGACGCGAGCGCCGGCCTCAAGATGCGCGCGAGAGACGCCGCCGAGTTTCCCGTAGCCGGGGAATTTTTCGGTATCGAAATAGAGACCGTCCGAGAGGCGGTAGGCGAAGCCTTTCTCCTCGAGAGTTTTCGCAAGCGCGATTTGCTCTTTGATATATTCAGTCGCGTGCGGGAAGAGGATGTCGCTAGGGTCGACATGCAGCTCACCGATGTCATCGATGAAAAGCTTGGTGTAGCGCTCGGCGATGGCTTCCGGTGTCGTCTGTTCGCGTGAGGCACCGACGGCCATCTTGTCGACGCCCTCGTCACCATCGCCGACCAAGTGGCCGACGTCGGTTATGTTGATGACGCGCCGTACGCGATAACCGGCCATCGCGAGCGTGCGTGCTATCGTATCTGAAAATACGTAGGCGCGCAGATTGCCGATGTGCGCGCGGCTATATACGGTCGGTCCGCAGGAGTACATCGTCACGATACCGGGCTTAAGCGGTATGAAGAGCTCTTTCGTACCTGAAAGCGTATTCGTGAGAAACACTTGTGCGGCTCGGCCATGCTCGACCGGTTTCGCTGGTCTCCCGATGATGCGTGCGAGCCACCCCATAATTTAAAGCCAGCGTCGGCGCGCGAAGAAGGCCATCATGACGCCGCCGATGCCGATCATGAACGCAAGGACGATCCAGAACGCTTCTGGGTTGTTTTCAAGCGGTGTACCGAGCTCGTGCATACCGAAAATGAGCGCGATGAGTTCAAGCGGAAGCACGCCGAATGTGATGACGGTGAGCGTCTTCATAATCTCATTCTGCCGCGCTTCAAGCAGCGCGGCATTCGTCTCGCGCAGTTCTGTTGCCACAGCGCGATAAGTCTTCGCGAGTCGCATCACCTGCGCATGTTCCGCGAGGGTGCGCTCCGCCCGTTCAACAAATGATGGTCCGAACGAACCGCTCGCTGAAAGAGCTCGCAGGAAACGGTCGAGAGGGCCTTCCTGGTTTGCAAGCGATGCCTCGACATGCAGGAATTCGCGGCTCGCACCCGAGATGGCGCGGACGGTCGTCCGCTCTTTGCCGTTGAACATGTCTCGCTCTATGCGGGCGAGACTTTCTGACGCTTGGTTGATGTGATCGCGCACCGAGGCGTAGAGATGCGCGAAAAGAACCTCGAGGAGGACCTCGGTCGTCATTGCACCATGTGGCGCGATGAGCTGTTGCGCCTCAAGCACTTTCCGCAGGCGGTGCAGCGAAGCGATGACTTCGTAGCGTGCCGTGATGATGAAATTCCTACCGATGACGAAATCAATCTCTTGATCATGTATCTCGCCGTCGGTCTCGCCGCGCGTAGGGAAGTGGAGTACCAGGAAGGTGACGCCCGTATCGCTCGCGACGAGCGGCGTCGGCGTCGGCGTGGACAGCTCGGCCGCAAGACGTTCGCTGATAGAGAACTCTCGCGCGATGCGCCGCACCTCTTCCTCGGTGGGATGTTCGAGATCGATCCAAGTCCCGCCATGGTACGCGTATCGAAACAGCATGAGCAAAGGATACCATGAGTGCTCCCGGCTGTTCCACCATGCTATACTTCGCGGAATGGAATCTCCCCAAGCGCCTTCTCGTAGCCGTGGCACTGCGTTTCGCGGTATTTCCTTCGCGCTCGTCGCTGCGATTGCATTCGTAGCCGGCTTCTCGATAGGGACGACCGGCGGTTCGGCCGCGGCAGTGGTCACTCACATCCCGCTTCTCGGAGACGGTCTTGATGCGACGCCTGATCAGAGCGTCGACCTCTCCGATTTCTGGAAAGCATGGAATGCGCTCCAGGCGAATTACGTCATTACGCACGCATCCTCGACGCTCCCATCGGTGAAAGACCGTCTCTATGGTGCTATCAGCGGGTTGGCGAGCTCGTACGGCGATCCGTATACGGTGTTTTTCCCGCCGGTCGAGGCGAAGGCATTTTCCGACAATATTTCCGGCAGTTTTGCTGGTGTCGGCATGGAGATTGGCATCAAGGATGACGTCCTTACGGTCATCGCTCCTTTGAAGGGTACGCCGGCGCAAGCGGCGGGCATCAAAGCGGGCGACCAGATCATCGCTATCGACAAGAAATCGACCGACGGTATGTCTGTCGATGAGGCAGTGAGCGAGATTCGTGGTCCGGTGGGCACGACGGTGGATCTTTCGCTCGTGCGTTCCGGCAAGCCGCTCGACACTAAGGTCACCCGCGAGACCATCCAGGTCCCTGAGACCGATGACGGTCTCGATGCGAAAAGCGGCGTTTACCATATTGCGCTCTATGAATTCACGAGCGACTCGGCCGGTCTTTTTGATCAGGCATTCGAGCGGTTCCTGGCATCCGGTTCGAAGAAACTCATCATCGATTTGCGCGGCAATCCGGGCGGCTACCTCGATGCGGCGGTCGATATCGCGAGCCACTTCCTCCCGAAAGGCACGACCATCGTCACGGAGGATTTTGGCGGGAAGGATGCGAATCAAGTACACACCAGTCTCGGCTATGATGATGTCCCGAAAGGGACGAAGATTGCGGTCCTCATCGATGGCGGTTCGGCGTCTGCTTCTGAGATCCTTGCGGGTGCGCTTCAGGATAACCATGTCGCGACGCTTATCGGTACGAAATCCTTCGGCAAGGGCTCGGTGCAGACGCTCATGAATCTCGACGGCGGTTCGCTCAAAGTGACCGTCGCGCGCTGGATCACGCCAGCCGGCCACTGGATCATGGGCAATGGCATCACGCCGGACATCACCATCGCGTACAACACGCCCGATGCTACCACGACGCCGAAAGTAGACCCGCAGATGGCCCGCGCAATCGATTTTTTGACGAAGGGGAAATAATAAGGTAAGTTGGGTCTATATGAAAGTAATCTTGATCAAAGACGTGAAGGGGATGGGTCGCGCACATGAGGAAGTCACGGTTGCCGATGGGTATGCACTCAATTATCTTATCCCGGGTAAGTTCGCTATCGCTGCGACGACCGTCGCCAAGCAGGAAGCCGAATCACGTCGCAAGCAGGTCGTCGATCGTGGCGCCCTCGACGCCGCACTGCTCCTGCAGAATATCGCAGCACTCACGGAGGCCCGCATCGTCATCAAGATGAAAGCGAATGAGAAGGGCCATCTTTATGATGCAGTAGGGGAGCCTGAAATTGCGAAGGCAGCCAAGGAGCAGGCGCACATCGACCTTCCCGAGGACGCCATCAAGCTCGAGAAGCCGATTAAGGAACTCGGCACGTTCGATATCCCGGTTGCCACCGCGGAGACGTTCGGCACGTTCTCCATCACCATCGAGGCCGAATAATGACGTTCGAAGAATCTCTCGCAGGAAGGGGAATCCCGGAAGAGATAAAAAAGAACCTGACGCTCGTGAGCATCAGGTTCTTTTCTTTTGAAGGGAACGAGCGTGAGGGTCAGCTTGTCGTACATGGAGACGTCGCCGATGAAGTGCGGAAGATGTTCGATACGCTGCTCGAGATGAAGTTCCCGATCGAACAGGTGACTCCCGTCGTCGCCTATGGGTGGGATGATGGCGCGTCCATGGCCGCGAATAACTCATCGGCGTTCAACTACCGCCTCATTGCGGGCACCGACCGGCTCTCGAACCACGCCTACGGTCGCGCGATAGATATAAACCCGATGCAGAACCCGTATACGCAGCGCGACGGTCTTGTCGTGCCGGCGGGCGCGCAATATGACCTCGCGCACCCCGGCACGATCACGGAGCACATCGCTTCGGTCTTCAAGTCATATGGATGGGAGTGGGGAGGCAATTGGGCGGAGCGCAAAGATTGGCAGCACTTCGAGAAGCCGGCATGATGGCTTGAAAAGAAAAACCGCGGCACGGAGTGCCGCGGTTTTTCTTTTCAAAAAAATTAGATGACATCGACGACTTTCTTCGTCATCGAACGGCCGGTGAAGCTCGTCTTGCGGCGGGTGCGGAAGGAAACCTTGCCATCAGCGACGGCATAGAGCGTGTGGTCTTTGCCGACCTTCACGTTCTTTCCTGCTTCGATCTTGGTGCCGCGCTGGCGGACGATGATGGCCCCCGGCTTCGCCGTCGAGCCGTCGCCGAGCTTCACGCCCAGGTATTGCGGATTCGAATCGGTCAGGTTTTTTGCTGAACCTCCAGCCTTTGTTGATGCCATATAAAGATACTATTTGGTATAGTGTTACCTAATGACTATAGCAGAAGCTCGCGGGAAATGCAAAAACGTCCTGAGTCGCATCCCGCGGGATATCCTCATTATAGCCGTACTTTTACTCGCTTCTTCAGCCTCCTTCGGGCTTGGCTACCTTGCCGGGCGGGATGCAGGGCAGGGGAGTACACTCTCGCCCGATGCCTCCCCTCTCGTCGTCGCAACGACGTCTGGACAGGTTGTCGCCTCGAAAAACGGGACGAAGTATTATCTCCCTGGATGTTCGGGTGTCGATCGTATCTCTGATGCCAATAAGGTCTGGTTCGTCTCCGCGGTTGCTGCCGAATCCGCAGGGTACACGCTCTCCGCAACCTGCAAGGGTCTTTGACCCGTTCTGTACACTCTTACTTACTTAAGTTTCTGCAAATGAGGAGCGTAGTGGTGATACAATACTCGTATCTATGAGTACGAACGATGATCAGATAGCCGAACAGCTCGCGGAAGCCGTGCATGGAGGCCGGCAGGCGGTGCCGGAGGACCGCCCGCTCCTCGTCTGCAAACCGAACAAGATCGAGTCATGGCGCATCTTCAAGATTATGTCGGAGTTCGTCGAGGGGTTTGACGTCATCCGCCGCTACAGCCTCGCGGTGACGTTCTTCGGCAGCGCGCGGGCCACCCTCGGGGATGACTCGTATCAGATCGCTGAAGCATTGGCAGGCCGCCTTGCGAAGAAAGGTTTTGCCATCATCACCGGCGGCAGTTCGGGTATCATGCAGGCCGCGAATAAAGGCGCTTTCGAGGCCGGCGGCTCTTCGGTGGGTCTCAATATCAGCCTGCCTCAAGCGCAGGGCTACAACAAGTATCTCACCGACCGTTTCGTCTTCGATCATTTCTTCGTGCGCAAGGTGATGCTCACCTATGCCTCGGAAGTCTACATTTATTTCCCGGGCGGTTTTGGTACGCTCGACGAATTTTTCGAGATAGTCACGCTCGTGCAGACAAAGAAAATCCGCAAGGTGCCCATCATCCTTTTCGGGAGAGATTATTGGGGACCCCTGATGGTCTTTATCGAGAAGATTATCTATCAGAAACATGCGGCCGTTGATATGGAGGATATGAATCTCTATACGGTTGTCGACACGGTGGATGAGGCTTACGACTATATCGTCTCGAACGTCTCTTGCTGACCCATGCCCCTCGATTACAGCCAGAAACGGCTCATCAGTAAGGCGATTCATACCAGATCACATAGCAAGCATGCGCGCCGTCTCCAGATCTATGCGGTGCTCACCGGCTTCCTCTCCATGCTTGTCTCACTCGTGACGCTTGTCATCCGGATATTGAAATAGCCGGAGTAGGGAAGAGAGGGGTGGGTAAAACCCGTTTGCGGCGCGTGCGGCGTGCTATCCTCTTCCCTATGAGACGGAAAAGAAGCTGGGGGAAAAATCTTGAGATATACGCATTCTGGACCGGATTT